>NZ_CP027786.1:604660-906991 GCF_003795145.1 Tetragenococcus koreensis
TATGAAGATTACATGGCGATTAACCAAGAACTAGCCTCTTATGACCTACGTTTATTAGAACGTCCACAAATAATTGTTGCTAATAAAATGGACATGCCTGATGCTCAAGAAAACTTGGAACAGTTTAAGCAAAAATTGATCCAAGAACAAGAGGATGAAACGGCTGAACAATCTTTGATTTTTTCTGTTTCTGGGGTAACCGGTCAAGGAACTGATCCATTAATTAATGCCACAGCTGATTTATTAGAAAAAGCACCCGCCTTCCCACTTCAAGAAGAAACAGTAGCCGAAGAAGAAACTGTTCAATACGGTTATGCTGCAAACGAACCTGCTTTTGAAATTCAACGGGATCCAGATGCTACCTGGGTACTTACAGGAAGCCAGTTGGAAAAACAATTTGAGATGACCAATCTTGAACATGAAGAAGCGATTCGACGTTTTTCTCGTCAATTACGTAAAATGGGCGTTGATGAAGCCTTACGGGAACGAGGAGCAAAAGACGGCGAACTGGTACGGATTAAAGATTTTGTTTTTGAATTTGTTGAATAAGTCTAAAAGCAGTAGATATTTATATTTGGATTGCTAAAATGAAAGAAACTGCTGAAAGGAGCAAACAAATGACAGAACGCGTAATTATTATGAATTTTGAAGAAAATGCTCAAGCTTATCAAGGATTTTCTATGATCAAAAAAGCACAGACAGCCAAGGAAGTAAGTGGTGAACAAATGGCGGTTGTTACTCATTCAGCTAGCGGTCAGCATCAATTTACGGTAGAAGATTTCATTGATTTTACAGGTTCAAACCAAACGTCAAAAGGCGGACTTATCGGCATGATGATTGGTATTTTGGGCGGCCCTTTAGGCATACTTTTGGGTTGGTTTGGCGGCAGTGTCATCGGCGCTTCCAGAGATAGTAAAGAAATTCGAGAGGCTCAAACGGTCTTTGATTTTGTGGGTAAAAAAATCGATGTCGGCGAAACGGGTTTGATTTTAATTGCAGATGAAACGGATAATCGCCCTCTAAACCAAATCATTATGATGGAATTAGGCGGTGAAATTGCTCGTTTTGATCTAACAGAAGTTCAAGAAGAAATCAAAAAAGCACAAGAAGTAGAAGAGACGACCAAAGCAAATACGAAACAGAATTGGGATGAAAAGCATCGAGAATAAGATGACAACCCACTGATTAGCAAAAGAAAGATAGGTAGATTATGGAACTGGAATTTTTAGGAACGGGCGCCGGATTACCGGCAAAACATCGTAATGTTACTAGTATTGCTTTAAGGCTTTTAGCTGAGCGCAATGCGGTATGGTTATTTGACTGTGGTGAAGGAACGCAAATGCAGATTTTGCATACAACGATCAAACCACGTAAAATTGAAAAAATATTTATTAGTCATTTGCACGGCGATCATATATTTGGACTGCCTGGATTAATTACTAGTCGTTCAAACCAAGCAGGAGATAGGCCATTAGAAATTTATGGTCCCAAAGGTTTGGAAGAATTTGTCCGTACTGCCCTAAAAATTTCAAAAACTCATCTGAACTATCCTTTAAAATTTATCGAAATATCTAGCGACGAAGAGACTTTATTTGAAGATGATCAGTTTATTGTATCTTGTAAAAAGTTAGATCATGGCATTGCAAGTTTTGGCTTTCGAGTGGTTGAAAAAGACCATAAAGGTGAGCTGCAAGTAGAGAAATTAAAAGCTTTAGGCGTTAAGCCTGGTCCGCTTTATGGTAAGTTAAAAGAAGGCGCGAGTGTCACTTTAGCAGATGGGCGTACGATTAATGGTGCTGATTTTGTGGGGCTGGCAAAAAAAGGACGCATCGTAACGATCTTAGGGGATACACGCTATACGCAAAATGCAATTGACTTAGCTCAAAATGCGGATGTTCTGGTTCACGAAAGTACCTTTAATAAGGACGAAGCAAAACTTGCCAAATCTTATTATCATTCGACTACTCAGCAGGCAGCAACAGTAGCTAAAAAAGCAGGTATCAAACAGCTGATTTTAACACATATTAGTGCCCGCTATTTAAGCAAAGATGTTATTGAGCTAGAAAAAGAAGCACAAGAAGTTTTTTCTGATACGATTATAGCAAAAGATTTTTATTGGATGTCGATTCCATTTCAAGAAAAGGAGGGCAATTAATTCGATGAATTTAAAAGATAAAGTAGTTTTAGTTACTGGAGCTTCTTCCGGTTTAGGAGAGCAAATTTGTTATGAAGCAGCCAAAAAGGGTGCAATCGTCATTGTTTGTGCTAGACGCATCCAAATGATCGGCCAGGTGAAAGAAAAGTGCAGTGAGCTTAGTCAAAATGACGCCTATGCTTTCCAATTAGATGTTTCAGATCCAAACAGTATTGAACGGATGTACGAAAAAGTTAAAGAAGAGGTGGGGCCTGTTGATTGTTTAGTTAATGACGCAGGTTTTGGCTATTTTGATGATTTCGTAGCGTTTGAGCAGGAAAAAATTAGAGAAATGTTCGAAGTCAATGTATTAGGATTGATGCTGTTGACACAACGGGTTGCAATCGATATGTTGGAAGCTAAAAGCGGTCATATCATAAATGTAGCTTCAATGTCGGGCAAAATGGCAACGCCTAAATCCAGTATTTATTCTGCCACTAAATTTGCTGTACTTGGGTTTTCGAACGCTTTACGTTTGGAATTAAAACCTTTTGGTATTGCTGTTACAACTGTTAATCCAGGACCTATTCAAACTGAATTTTTCGACAAAGCAGACCCTAGCGGAAGTTATTTAGATCATATAGGTGCGATAGTATTAAAACCTAATAAACTAGCAAACAAGATCGTCAAACAAATGAATCATCCCAAACGTGAAATCAATCAACCGATAATTATGGAAATTGCTGCTCGGACTTACCAATTGTTTCCTAAGGTTGGAGATTTCTTAGCTGGTGGAATATTTAATCAAAAATAGTGTTAAATTAATAGTTAGGGGAGTTTTTGTATGAAGAATCAATGGCGGATTATCTTGGGTTTAGTTTTGACCCTTTTAATTGTGCTATTTGCGGTAATGAATAATATGGATGTGCCCATTAATTTCGGATTTTCGCAACTAAGCGCACCGCTGGTTATCATTATTATTGGATCGGCATTTTTAGGCGCAGTCGTGATTGCACTGGTTGCCACAAGTACGATTTGGCAACAGAGAAAAGAAATTAAAAAATTAAATAAACAATTAGGCGAACTGGAACAATCGTTAGATCAAAAAGTAGCCGACAAACGACAAGAACTAGAACGCCAGTACAATAACAAATTAGCTGCTTTAGAAACTGATAATCAGCTAACTGAAAACCAACAGGAAGAAACAAATGAAGAAGATCCAGTTTCAAAGAATGAATGAAGATAAGAAAAGAAAGGGCGCTTTAGCTAAAAGATGTCCTTTCTTTTCTTATTTGCTTAGGTTTGATATAATACAGTGTTGGTTAGGAGTGATTGTTTGAAACAAGCGAATTATAATTGGCAACTCCCGCAGGCTGCGGAATTGCCCACGGAATTTACCGATCAATTAAAAAAAGAAGACGTTCCAGATTTTCTAGGTCAGCTGCTTTGGCAACGTGGTGTTAAAACCAAACAAGCAGTTGAAGCTTTTTTTCATCCAACACTAGATCAGTTACATGATCCTTTTCTCTTGTTTGAAATGGAAAAAGCTGTTATACGTGTACAAAAAGCAATGGAAAACGAAGAAAAGATTCTGATTTATGGTGATTACGACGCTGATGGTATTACTAGTACATCGGTTATGAAAGAAACGCTGGAGCTTTTAGGTGCAGATGTGGATTATTACCTACCTAATCGATTTACAGATGGATATGGGCCCAATTTAGAAGTGTATAAAGAAAAAATAGCTGCTGGAGCACAATTAATCATTACAGTCGATAATGGTGTAGCAGGAAATGAAGCCATCGATTTTGCTAATAGCCAAGGGGTAGACGTGATTGTTACTGATCATCATGAATTGCCGCAAGTATTACCCAATGCTTATGCAATTATTCATCCGCGTCATCCAGAAGGAAAATATCCATTTGGCGAATTAGCGGGTGTAGGTGTGGCTTTTAAATTTGCCTGCGCCTTACTTGATGAAGTTCCTCCCGATTTTTTAGATTTAGTAGCGATTGGCACTGTTGCTGATATGGTTTCACTAACGGATGAGAATCGTGCATTAGTTATTTTTGGTTTACAAGCTTTAAAGCAAACTCAGCGTATCGGTATTCTTGAATTATTACAGATTAGCCAAATACTGCCAGAAGAAGTCGATGAGTCAACGATCGGTTTTGCGATTGCTCCTCGGTTAAATGCTTTAGGTCGTTTAGAAGATCCCAATGAAGCAGTCGAATTGCTGACTACTTTTGATCAAGATCGAGCCCGTCAGTTATCGGCACAGCTCGATCAAATTAACACGCAAAGAAAAACGCTTACTCAAGAAATTACCGAAGAGGCGATGCGTCAAGTCTTACCTGATAAAAAGATTCAAATTATTACAGGTGAAAATTGGCACGAAGGTGTATTAGGGATCGTTGCTGGTAAAATCGCACAAAAAGTCGGACAACCGACGATTGTTTTAACTCAGACACAGGATGGTATTTTAAAAGGTTCAGGTCGCAGTGTTGATACAGTGAATCTATTTAAACTTTTAGATGAAGCAAGAGATTTAATGGTCAGCTTTGGGGGCCATCATGCTGCTGTTGGACTTAGTATACAAAGTGAAAATTTACCCTTTCTAGTAGAAAAAGTAAATGAAGTCATAAAAATTAAGCAAGTTCAACCGATGAATAATTTAGCGATTGACGCGATATTAAGCTTGTCAGACGTTAGTTTACAGCATATTGAAGCAATGCAATCTTTGGCGCCTTTTGGTATGGATAATCCATTGCCACATATTTTATTTAAAGATTGTTCGGTGGTAAACGCTCGGACTGTTGGAGCAGATGGCAAACACTTGAAGCTTTCAGTAAAAGATCGTTCGGAAGCAAACGTGGAAGGCATCGGTTTTGGTTTTGGCCCAGATATTTTAGAATTTCAAAGTGAATCGATCGATATTGTGGCACAATTGTCAATTAACGAATGGAATCATAAACGGATCCCGCAAATTATGTTACAAGATTATCGTGTCGATCAGCTGCAAGTTTTTGATTACCGATCAAAAAAATATCAACAAAATTTAGCTTTTGTAGACCCCACTTTATTTGTCAGTTTTTCGGAAAAAGAAACGAAAAAGGCGGAAAATAAGGTGGACCATCCGGTTGTAACTTATAAAGATCCTCAAAGTTTTCTTTCAGTAATAGACAATACCAACTTTCAACAGTTAGTACTTATTAATTGTCCCATACAGCTAGAAGACGCTAAAGAAGCAATTAAAGCAGCGCAAGTTTCGCGAATTTTTTTCCTATGTTCAGCTAAAGACGATGCTTATCTAGATGGGATGGGTACCAGAGAACAGTATGCGAAATTGTTTCATTTTATTGCTAAACAGCAGCAAATCGATGTAAGATATAAATTGCCGCTTATTGCACAACACTTAAATATTCCGGAAAAACTATTGTTTTTTATGATCCAAGTGTTTTTTGACTTAGAATTTGTTACAATAACAGACGGGATTATGGATAAGGTACAAGACCCAGAATCTCATGCACTGACTGAAAGTCAGACCTATCAAGAGCGTCTGGATAAAATCAAAACAGAAGAATTTTTATTATTAAGTGATTTGCCGACTTTAAAAAGTTGGTTATCAATATAAATGACGACCATGTAGTATTTTAAAATTAAATATTTTAAGCGCGTCTATTAGGAGGAAAACAAGTGAATTTAGAAAATTACATCGCAAGCATCCCTGATTATCCAACAGAAGGTGTTACCTTTAGAGATATTTCTCCGCTTATGGCTGATGGAAAGGCTTATCGTGAAGCAGTAAATGAAATAGTTAAATACGCCGATGAAAAACAAATCGATATGGTGGTAGGACCAGAAGCGCGTGGCTTTATTGTAGGTTGTCCAGTCGCTTATGAATTAGGTGTAGGTTTTGCACCCGTTCGTAAACCTGGTAAATTACCGCGTGAGACCATTGAGGTAACCTATGACAAAGAATATGGGCAAGATACACTAACGTTACACAAAGACGCTATTAAGCCTGGCCAACGCGTTCTTGTTTGTGATGACCTATTAGCAACTGGAGGCACTGTAAAAGCTACAACTGAATTAGTCGAAAAATTAGGCGGCGTTGTAGTTGGTTGTGCGTTCTTGATTGAATTATTAGATTTACATGGAAGAGATAAAATTACAGATTATGAAATCCTGACTTTATTAGACTATTAATCATTATTTTACTTAGCTTTAAGAAAATTGAATGGTTTGGAGATTGATCCTAAATCCTTGCTTTGTATATTGACAGACTTTTAGTCATAGCTAAGTAAGGATTTTTTACTAACAAGTGAATTCTTTTATGCTAGAGACGCACTTTTTATGCAATAATCAGACATAAGTTTGCTATTATAGACAAAACGAAAAAATTTAATATATTAACCCAAAAAAGGAGCAATAAAATGAATATTGTAGTACTTGCAGGTGGATTGAGTCATGAAAGGGACGTCTCTTTATCTTCGGGTGGCAAAATAGCAACTGCTTTAGAAGGAAAAGGACATAGAGTTTTACTACTAGACGTTTATCTAGGTATGGATGCGAAAGATTTTGAACATGCGTTTCAAAGACAAGGAGAAAAAGAAAAACAGCGTGAGTATTCAGTCTTGAAAAAAGAACCAATACTAGAAAAATTAACAGAATTTAACAAAAACCAGACAGACTTAGTTGGAAATAATGTAATTGAAATTTGTAAAAGCGCTGATTTTTGCTTTTTAGCCTTACATGGAGGAATTGGTGAAAACGGAAAGTTGCAAGCACTTTTGGATATCTATGGAATTAAATATTCGGGAACGAATTATAAGGGCAGTTTATTAGCTATGGATAAAGATATTTCAAAACGGCTGATGTTAATGAATCATGTTTTGACTCCTGAGTGGGAAGTTATTGATCATTCTTCTCAAAGTAAGATTTCTACTCCTTGTGTGATAAAACCAATTGATAATGGTTCAAGTATAGGAGTAGAAATAGTTGAGAATAAGGAAGAGTTAAATGCGGCAATAACAAGAGCTGAAAAGTTTCAAAGTAAAATTATGGTGGAAGAAAAGATTGAAGGCAGAGAATTTTCGGTAGGAATTTTAGGAGACACTGTTTTACCCGTTATTGAAATAACCCCTAAGCATGGCTTTTATAATTATGAAAATAAATATCAAAAAGGCGCAACAATCGAAACAACGCCTGCAAAAATTTCTGAAGAATTAACCCAAAAATTAAGTGATTTAACATTTTTAGTTCATAATATATTAGAATTAACCGTTTACTCCCGAGTTGATTTTATTATTACAGAGGATTTTAAAATATACTGCATTGAAGCGAATAGTTTACCTGGAATGACACCTACCAGTTTATTACCACAGGAAGCTGCAGCTCAAGGGATTCATTTTTCAGATTTATGCGAAATGATAGTGAAGTTATCTTTAGACAAATATTTACAAGACTAAAATATAAAATGACTGTAATCTGTAGTGAAGACATAGCTTCTATTAACTTATAAAAAATTCTTTTTACTAAACTAAAAGAAAAGAATGTTAAACGTTTAAGAAGCTGCTCGTATAACACACAACTTATATATTAGAAAAGGAGAAAGAGACCAGTTTTAACTGATTTCTTTCTCCTTTTCTGGCTAATTATTCGCTTGATAAGACGATTAATTGACGAAAACTATGGTTTTGTTTGATAACGATGCATTTGATGCTTGTATTCTGATTGAGTATTCTTTTTGTCGTCCCAAAGTAATAACCATAGGGTGATTAAGGGACAAACAAACAAAGCAGAAATAAAGAGCCCAAAATGACCGATAGTAATCCCAATTAACAGCACAGCAATCATAAACCCAAAGCGACGAATCCCTTTCATTATTATTACACCCCTTTTATTTGCCTGTATGCGAACTAACGTTTGTATATTCATTATACGAATATTCGTTCCCTTTGTAAAGCAAAAAATAAAAGATCTTCGAAAAAAACGAAGATCTTACTGATAATGGGTTAAAAATGGCGGTACAGTCCTACGACTTGGCCTAGGATTTTAACTATTGGCAAAATAATTGGTTCCATAAAATCATTTTCTGGCTGCAAGCGAATATGATCTTTTTCTTTATAGAATCTTTTGCAGGTGGCTTCTTCTTCTTCAGTCATTGCGATGACGATATTTCCGTTTTCGGCAAAGTCTTGTTTACGAACAATTACTTGATCTCCGTCTAAAATACCTGCGTTAATCATGCTTTCTCCTCGAATAGTTAGCATAAATAATTGCCCATCTTGGCTAGTTAAATTAGGTGGAATTGGGAAATAATCTGAAGCTTCCTCAACTGCTAGGATTGGTTCACCAGCTGTAACCGTACCAAGCATAGGAATATTTTCTTGTTGAGCACCGATTGCTTCTAAGCCTAAAGCAGTCAACTCAATGGCACGCGGTTTTGTAGCATCACGTTGGATCATACCCTTTTTTTCTAAACGTGACAGATGGCCGTGCACAGTCGAAGTTGAAGACAAACTCACACCTTCACCGATCTCTCTAACAGTGGGGGGGTATCCTTTTTGACTGACACATGTGTGAATGAATTTTAATACTTCGATCTGTCGATTTTCTGTTCGTTTTGCCAAAGTTAACACCTTCTCTCTATTATTAATTAAAGTTTAGCATAACTTAGCGTGGAATTCAAACAAACGTTCGCCTTAGTATGTGTCAAATTTTTTGAGGTTGAATAAAAAATGACCTTTGGGACAGACACTTTTTGTATTTTTTTACCTCACGTTCGTTCGGTTAGACCTCATGATATCTAACAAAAACAAGTTTTTATTAGATATAATTCGGTGTCGTTATTAATTGCTCCAATCCTTTGGCGAATTGGCCTAAAGGGGCACTTTTAGCTTTTCCTTCACCAATTTGGCCCTTAAATGCCCCTTCATGCGTTTGAAAGTTAGGCTTTTTCTGTACCCAACGTTTCATGGCTTTCCAACGCTTTTCCTGGGCGAGTACATCATTCGGTAAGGCTTCATATTGGTTCAACCAACCGTCAAATTCTTGGTTTCTTAAACTATCAATGACACGCATCATGGCCTGCGCCCCTGTTTTTGTCCATAAACGACCTTGGCGCTTCATCCGGTAGGTCATCTTCCGATGGGTACTTTCGATTGTGCCAATACAAGCTTTGGGATCCACGATTCCTCGGGCTTTCCGAGGTTTTAAATACGGCCAATTCCTTTGAAGATAATGATGGAGTAAGCGCAATTGTTCCAAGGATTCGGCTTCCTTTTCTTCGATCAAACTTTCCGAGGTATCTAAGACAAGCTGGACCTCTTGCCAATCATAATGTTGGATCGCCTGGATCATCCGATTTTGAAGTTGCGGGACAAAAGACAGGCGTTCTTTGATTTTCCGATGGACATGATACCGATCACGAAAGTGTTCATGACGTAAACAGCCTAAGGAAAGTTCATCAAACACAGCTTTTTCATAGCCTGAACCTCCATCACTATTGGAAACGACAACGGTATTTGTTAGATCATAATGCGCTTGAATATAGTTCATTATTTCTTTTTGCGCTTGTTGTCGATTGAGATGACTGACAAAGTGAGGAGCGATCATTTCCGAGCGATGCCCGACTTTCTGGCTCCCTTCACTTACTTGAAAACGATGGATTTCCAGCGACTGCTTCTTCTGACCGCCAATCTTCACTCCGTCGCCTTCTAGATATAAGTAGGGCACTTTTTTCTTAGAAATGTCCCCCTCGTAACGACTTTCATGGGTACTTCGTGTCTGAACCAGTTCTCCGGTTTTGACCACCAGTTGTTGCACATTTTGATGGCTCATACGCCAAGAAGTCAAACAGTCGATCGCTTGGGAGACGTGACGGTAGACCATCGTTGTCCCCAATTGGGAAACGTTGCGTAGCACAAGAGAGCTATAACGGAGGCTCTTCCGAATACCCAGAAATTCATCCAAAGGATAACGAATTTCATTGGCTTGATTTTTCATTCGGCGGCGAACATAGGTCACGGTGCCAAATAAGAAAGTCACCGTTCGTTCACTTTTACGGTCCACTTGAAAGCCTTCCTTTTTGCATTGGGCCGAAACCTCCGCATCGAGAATTTGGAAGGCAAGTTGTGTTATCGTCGCTAGGAGTTGGGCAAAAAAGACCATCATGGCTTTTTCTCTTGCTAAAAAATTCGTTTCCTTCTTCATTACTTCAACTAAATCTGTTACAATAGACTCCATAAGAAACCGCCTCTGTTATTAGTGCCTGTCACAGCCCAATAACTAGAGTAACGGTTTCTTTTTTATTCGTCTAGCATTAACCTCAATAAATTTTACACTTAGTTCGCCTTAATCGTGTTGTTTAAGATTGTTTTTTTAACTGTCATTGTGTAAGATGAGAAGAAGGAGGGAAACATAATGATATCAGACGAAAAGATAAATCGTATTAATGAATTAGCCAAAAAGAAAAAAGAACAAGGGCTAACAGATGCTGAGCAAGAAGAGCAGAAAGCATTAAGACAAGAATATTTAGAAACCTTTCGTGGGGGAATGAAAAAACACATCGAAGGCATGAAAGTGGTTGATCCTGAGGGGAAAGATGTAACTCCTGAAAAACTTAAAAAAATTCAAAAGAAAAAAGGATTACACAACCGTAAATAAACTGTGTATCCCTTTTCAAATTTGATTGAAAAATAGTCTTTTATCTTTTATAATAGAATAGAATTAAAAGTAAAATTAACCTAAAATAGGAGGCGTTCGTATTGTTTGATGAAATTGATGAATTAGGGGTAAATACGCTTCGAACCTTAAGTATTGACGCAGTCCAAAAAGCCAACTCAGGGCATCCTGGCTTGCCTTTAGGCGCTGCACCCATGGCTTACGCTCTATGGACAAAGTATTTGAAAGTGAACCCGAAAACTTCACGGAAATGGATTGATCGGGATCGTTTTGTTTTATCCGCTGGGCATGGGTCGGCTTTACTATATAGCTTGCTGCATTGTTCAGGCTACGATCTTTCAATTGATGAATTAAAGAATTTTCGTCAATGGGGAAGTCATACGCCAGGTCACCCGGAAGTCGGCGATATCGATGGTGTAGAAGCAACGACGGGCCCATTAGGTCAAGGACTTGCAATGGCTGTGGGTATGGCGATGACAGAAGCACATTTAGCTGCTCAATATAATAAAAAAGATTTTTCTATTATTGATCATTACACTTATGCGCTAGCTGGTGATGGCGACTTGATGGAAGGAGTATCTCAAGAAGCTTCTTCATTAGCGGGCCATTTACAGTTAGGTAAATTGATTGTTTTTTATGATTCCAATGATATTTCCTTAGACGGACCGACTTCTAAAGCGTTTACTGAAAATGTGGGACAACGATTTGAAGCTTACGGTTGGCAACATCTGTTAGTAGAAGATGGTACTGACATGGAAGCTATTGCTAAAGCAATTGAAAAAGCACAAGAGAATACGGATCAGCCAACCTTGATCGAAGTAAAAACAGTGATCGGTTTGGGTTCACCTAAGGAAGGTACTTCTGCTGTCCATGGCGCAGCTTTGGGTGAAGAAGGAGTAACTGCTGCTAAAAAATTCTTTGGCTGGGATTATCCTGAATTTACAGTGCCAGAAGAAGCGGCGGCTCGTTTCAAAGAAACAATGGTGGATCAAGGTGAAAAAGCCGAAGCAGATTGGAATGATCTATTTGCGGCTTACGAAAAGAACTATCCTGATGAAGCTGAACAATTGAAAAAAGCTTTTGCAGGTGAATTACCAGCTGACTGGGATAAAGAACTGCCACATTATGATGTAGGAAGCGATCAAGCTAGTCGTAAATCTAGCCAAGAGATCATTCAAGCTATTTCTAAAGCAGTATCTTCATTCTGGGGTGGCTCAGCAGATCTATCTTCTTCTAATAACACAATGGTTACTGATGATAAAGATTTCGCACCTGGTCAATATGAAGGTCGTAATATTTGGTTTGGTGTTCGTGAATTTGCGATGGCTGCTATCATGAATGGGATTCAATTACATGGGGGGACTAAGATTTACGGCGGCACTTTCTTTGTGTTTACCGATTATTTCCGTCCAGCATTGCGCTTAGCTGCTATCCAGCATTTGCCTGTTACGTATGTCTTAACCCACGACTCTATTGCTGTAGGTGAAGATGGACCGACTCATGAACCGGTTGAGCATTTGTCAAGTTTACGTAGCGTACCAAACTTAAGTGTGATTCGTCCAGCCGATGGGAATGAAACACGTGCGGCTTGGGAAATGGCGATGCACGCAGAAACTAATCCAACTGTGCTGGTTTTAAGTCGTCAAGGATTGCCAACACTTGCTGGAACGACGGAAAATGTTGAAGAGAATGTAGCTAAAGGTGGCTATGTTATCTCATCACAAAAAGGGAATAAACCTGATGGTATTCTAATTGCTACTGGTTCTGAAGTTCACCTAGCAGTTGAAGCACAAGAAAAATTAGCGGATGAGGATATTGACGTTTCAGTTGTTTCCTTACCAAGTTTTGATTTATTTGAACAACAAAGTGAAGCCTACAAAGAATCTGTATTACCAAGTGGTATTAAAAAACGTTTGGGAATTGAAGCAGGAGCTTCATTTGGTTGGCATAAATATGTTAAAGATGATGGTCAATTGTTGACGATTGATCGCTTTGGCGCTTCGGCACCAGGCAATAAAGTCTTGGAAGAATATGGCTTTACCGTAGATAATGTTGTATCAATCTTTAAAACAATGTAAAAATAATTAAGAAAAAGCACGGGTCTTTCTGCAGATTGACCCGTGCTTTTTTCGTGCTTTTAAAAAATTTCTAAAAGTCTTTTGCTTATATATCAATAATTATAGCCCTTGCCTAAAGAACTTTTAAAAGGAATTAAGCTAAAATCATTGTTTTATTTTGCAATTTAGCTTACAATATCTCTTATAGAATTCTTAATTTTTTTAACGGAGTTTTTTAAAAGTTTCTTAGAAGGAGGATGTTATGGTTTACCAAACACGTAGTGAGCGTCATCAAAAACGGGTAACGTTTGATAAGAAGTTCGATAAGAAGACAGTACTATCTTTAGTAGGTACAGGTTTAGTCGTTGCTCCAACTACGGCGGCTTTATTCCCCCAAGAAAGCTATGCAGAGGAGTATCAGGTAGCAGAAAGTGAAGCCTCTTATTTGATTAATCAAATCAGTGGGTCAGCACAACAAATAGCAGATAGTAATGATTTATATGCTTCGGTAATGATTGCTCAGGCATTGCTAGAGAGTGGAAATGGCAGCTCTTCTCTTTCTTCTTCACCAACATATAATCTTTTTGGTGTGAAAGCATATGGGCAAGAACCGTCGATCTGGTTATCGACTCAAGAATACATCGATGGTGAATTTGAGACTATGAATGAACCATTTAGAGTTTATGGTTCTTATGAAGAATCATTGCAGGACCATGCAGCTGTTTTGACGAGTTCAAGTTATTCTTCAGGTGCTCCTAATTATCAGGGAGCTTGGAAAAGCCAAACATCAGGATATACAGATGCGACTGCTTTTCTTACTGGCAGATACGCGACTGATCCAGATTACGGACAAAAACTTAATTCTTTAATTGAAGCTTATAATTTAACGCAATTTGATACGCCTGCACAACCTAGTGATTATACTTATACAGAGACAAGTTATGAAACAACAGATAGTGTAGAAAGCCAAGAGAGTGTTTCTGAAGAAGCAACCACTTCTGCTAGCTCAGGTAATACAACTTACACCGTGCAACAGGGTGATACATTATGGGACATTGCGCAGAACCAGGGCGTTTCTCTTGATGAGTTAATGGCTAATAACGGTTTAAGTGACGAGTTAGTCACAATAGGTCAACAGTTAACGATTTAATAAACTTCATTTTTTCCTGTAAAAGCATCTGAATTTCTCAGATGCTTTTTTCGACGTTTTCAGGGAAAATGCTAGAAAAAAAGTAGAAGTCATAGTATGATGAAAATGATAGAAAATGGAGGGGGTCCTGTTGAGAAGTTTTGAAGAAGCATTACAACGTTTAAAAGATGAAAACATCCGTGTCACGTCTCAACGTAAAGCTATTCTAGAATTTTTAGCTTACTCAGATGAGCATCCTACCGCCGAAACTATCTATAAAGCAATTGAAGATAAATTTCCTAGTATGAGCGTAGCAACGGTTTACAATAATTTGAAGCTTTTTACTAGGATCGGTTTTATTAAAGAAATGAACTACGGAGATGCTTCCAGTCGCTTTGATTTTGCCACAGAACCGCATTATCATGCGATTTGTAAAAGATGTGGACAAATTGCCGATTTTCATTACCCCGATTTAGAGGATGTGGAAATGGCTGCCAGTAAGCTAACTGGCTATGCTATTGATAGTCATCGCTTAGAAGTTTATGGCCTTTGCCCTAAGTGTCAAGCAGAAATTGAAAATTAAGAGCAATATAAAAAGCTGTTTCTTTCTTTTAAATAGAAACAGCTTTTTCTCAATATAGAGCAAGAAGGAGTATTTTATGATTTCATTACGAGATTATTTAAAAAGCGGACAAACAACGCTTTCTAACCTTTTAATTGAAAATTACCGGCAATTAGGGTTAACAAATGATGAATTCATCTTATGGATTCAATTATATAAATATCATGAATCCGGTAATGATTTTCCTGATTTAGCACCTATTGCAGTAAATATGAATTGTGACCAAAAAGAAATTTATAACTTACTGAATCAATTAGTTGAAAAACAGGTAATTGCGATTGAATCAGAGAAAAATTCACAAGGAATTCGAAATGATTTCTATGATTTTTCAGCGATTTTCGAAAAATTAGAAGTATTGCAAAAACAACAAGAGAAAAAAACTAACGAAAGAAGCTATGAACAAAAGGTCCAATCTTTGTATCAAATGTTTGAAAAAGAATTTGGGCGAGCTTTATCACCCATTGAGTATCAACGAATTGGCCAATGGATTGAAGAGGATGAGTATCAACCAGATTTAATTCAATTAGCATTAAAAGAAGCTGTATTGAACCAAGCCTATAGTTTGAACTATATTGACCGTGTTTTGCTTTCTTGGGAACGAAAAAATATTACAACTAAACAACAAGTAGAAGAAGAGCAAAAGCGTCGCAAGAGAAAGAAGTTAAAAAATGAAACTGCAAGGGAAGAAAAAGATCTACCAAACGTTTCGTTGCATAATTGGTTAGAAGAGGATTAAGCTTAGTTAGTAAAAGAGCCAAAAAATGGTGGAAGAACAATTGATTGTTTCTTCCACCATTTTTTTAATTAAGAGCCCGTTTATTCTGAACTTTCTTCCTCTGAGTCGGGAGGAGATTCATCTTCACTGCCTCCATCTTCGTTGTCTCCGCCAGTGTCTTCTTCACTGTCGTCATTACTACTATCATCGTTTCCAGTATCTGGGTTTTCATCTTCGGAAGGAGGCTCCTCCTCAGACGAAGATGATGGTTCTTCTTCAGGCTCGCTACTAGGTTCTGAACTTTCTTCTTCAGATGAAGACTCTTCTTCTGAAGAAGAGTCTTCATCTGAAGTTTCACTGCTAGGTTCTGAACTTTCTTCTTCCTCTTCAGTCGAAGGCTCTTCTTCTGAAGTTGAAGAAGGTGCTTGCGAAGAAGGTGTTGTCGACGATGATGGCGCACTTCGTCGTCTTGGTGCTTGCGAAGACGACGTCGAAGGTGTGTCATCTTGTCCTTTTAAATAAAGTTCTTTGCCAATACGAACTAAGCCATCTGGCATAGTCCAATCTTCATTTTCAACAGAAGATGATACATATTCCATCAACTCACGATAGACATCAGAAGCTACATGTGAGGATTCACTAGTTACAGGCGTCATTTTGTCATTATATCCCGTCCAAACAGCTAACGAATAGTTTTTAGTATAGCCGACAAAGTTAGAATCAGGAGAAGGGGAGGAGACATTGCCTTCAAGTTCTTCTAATTCGTCATCTGTGTAATTGGAAGTTCCGGTTTTAACGGCTTGGTACAAGCCTGGGATTGCGGCATTTGTTCCTGTACCGTCAGTAACAACATCTTTTAAGATATCGGTCACCATATAAGCTGTAGTATCTTCCATGGCTTTTTCACCTTCAACTTCAAAGGCATCTACTTCCTCAGAGCCATCTTGATAAACGATTTTATCAACGTATTGCGGCTCATAATAAGTACCACCGTTAGCAAATGCAGAGTAAGCAGCGGCCATTTTCAGACTAGATATGCCGTATTTTGTACCATCTTGTGTGTCGGAGTTACTTGATATGGCATTGGATTGGTTCAAGCTTTCGTAATGAATATTCAAATTTCCCAGGAATTCTTGGATTGAATCAGCTCCTACATCAGCAAACAACTTTGCTGCAGGAATGTTTCTTGAAAGCACTAAAGCTTTGCGTAAAGTCATAGATCCCATAAACGAATTATCCCAGTTATTGATTTGGGTATCGCTGCCTTCATAAGAATAAGGTTCATCGACAATTGTTTTAGCTGTAGGATATTTTAAGAATTCAAAAGCAGGGCCGTAATCAACGACCGGTTTTACTGTAGATCCAAAATCTCTAGAAGTATTGACGGCTAAATTATTGCCTAAAATTGTTCCTTCTTCCACATTTCGAGCACCAATCTGAGCTTTTACTTCCCCTGTATTAGGGTCGATCAATGTAGAAGCAACTTGCATCTTATCATCGGGGTAATCTACATATTCATCAGAATTTACAATATCATACAAACGTTTTTGCGCGTCCTCATCTAAGTTGGTATAAATATTAAGTCCATCTCGATAGACATCTTTACCAGTCTTATCTTCCACTTCTTTGATTACTTCTTTTGTATAGTTATCATAATATTTATAATCATCATCTTCTTGTTCGAGTTCTTGTAGTCCATCATCAACAGGCGTGTTTTCAGCTTCTTCATATTCTTGCTGAGTAATTTTGTTATTATCTAACATTGTATATAAAACAGTATCACGACGTTCTTGTGCTTCTTCTTGATTGACATAAGGATCATAGTAATTTGGCGCATTAGGCATACCAGCGATTAAGGCAGTTTCGGCAAGTGATAGTTCGTTTAATGATTTACCATAAAAAGCTTGGGACGCTGTTTGCATACCATAAAAGCCGTTGGACATATACACTTTATTAATATAATAAGTTAGAATTTCTTGCTTGGAATGCTGCCGTTCTAATTTGACTGCCAGCCAAGCTTCTTGCGCTTTACGTTTTAGTGTTTGGTCTTCCTCACTGGTAGAAAAATAAGAAAGTTTAATTAACTGTTGCGTTAATGTACTGCCACCTTGTAAGTCTTGACTGGTCATATTGGAAAAAGCTGAACCAGCAATTCTTATGGGGTCAACACCGATGTGATTATAAAAACGACGATCTTCTATTGAAACAATCGCATCTTCTAGTTGTTGAGGAACATCAGTCGGTGAAATTTTTTCGCGTCTTTCTGACCCAATGTCTTGAAAAATTTCGCCGTTTGCAGCGTAAAGTTTGGAAGAAACAGTTGCATCTAATTCTTCTTCGCTTAATGCTGGCGCGTCTTTAGCATAAAATGCAAAGAGGCCAGCCCCAGCGATCAAAACGATACCAGCAATTATGAATAAGGTAACGAAAATTTTAAGTAAAATAGAGCCAACACTACGTTTTTTGGGGCCATTTTGCTGGTGTCGACTGGCTCGTGAATCTGATTGATTTGCCATGTTTAGGTTTTCTCCTTTGCTTGTAAATGCTTATCAACTGCTGCTAAATAAGGAATGCGCGGTGCGACCTTTGGATAAATTTCAATGGCATTTTTCTCAATAACAGCTATTGGCAATGACTTTTTTTGATTTTTTTGGTTACGCCAATAAGAAATAAGCAATTCACTATCTAGAAAAAAGCAACGATTTAATGTTGAAAACCATAATAAGACAAAACAGATCCCCTTTTGTTTAATGCATTGTTCCATATGAGCAATTTGGTGCTCATGGAAATTCTTAAAGGGAAATGAAGTCTTATTTTTGGTTTCTTTTGCTTCAAAATCAAGGTAGTGACCTTTATATACTCCATTATAATCGGTAGTAGATGCTTCTTTGAAGTAAGCTTCTCTAATGACAGCAGCACTTCTTCTAGGATAATCAACCTTTACGATTTGTAACGGAATTGGTTTTTTGTGCACCACGGCGATATCGTGATTGCGATAATATTGATTGCTTTGATTAATTGCTTCTTCAAACCGCATCCCACGGTTTGCAAAATTTGTTGATCTATCTTTTTCTTGCATTTTTTGTTTTGACGCTTCATTATAATGGCTAGGATGGCCATTTGGATAATTAAATACCAAGATCCTCACACTCCTAGGCCATATTATACCAAAAAGATAAAAAGAAAGAAAAGGTAATATTATGCAAACTATTCGTACGTTGGTTGTTACCGGTTATAGAAGCTTTGAATTAGGTGTTTTTCAGGAAAATGATCCCAAGATAAAAGTTATTAAGAAAGTTATAAAAACAGCGATTAAACAGTATTTAGAAGAGGGACTGGAGTGGGTGCTAATAGGGGGAAATCTGGGAGTGGAGATTTGGGCTGCAGAACCTATTGAAGAATTAAAAAAAGAATATCCTGAATTAAAGTTTTCAATTATTTATCCTTATTTAGAGTTTGGAAATAATTGGAATGAAGCCAACCAAGCTATGCTACAAAAAGTCGTTGAGCAAGCTGACTATGTTGATGCTGTCAGCCATTTGCCCTATCAAAATTCTAGTCAATTAAAAAATCATACCCATTTTTTACTTACACACGCAGATGGAGCCATTGTTGTGTATGATGATGAATTTACTGGCAAGAGCGCATATTTTGTGCATGATGCCAAGGGATATGCACAAAACCATGATTTTTTACTTCACCAAATTACCATGGATGATTTAGAAAATGCAGTTTTTGACGATTCTGTTTGATTTATTCGCTTTTTTTGGATAGAATGGACTTGAGTTAGAATTAGTACAAACAAATTAATGAGGTGGAAACATGGCAAATAAAACATATACTCCCAAAGATATTTTACAACAAGAATTTAAAACAAAAATGCGTGGCTATGATCCCGTGGAAGTTGATGAATTTCTAGATGGTGTCATCAAAGATTATGAATCTTATAATAAAGAAATTTTAACATTGCAAGAAGAAAATGATCGACTAAATGCAAAAGTTGCCCAATTAAGTAAAAGCCAAGCAACCAGCTCACGCAATCAAACAGAAACAACATCAAAAAGTCAAACTGTGACTAATTTTGATATCTTAAAACGTTTGTCTAATCTAGAAAAAGAAGTTTTTGGTAAAAAATTAGATCAAGAAGTAAACGGTGAAACTCGTTCTGCCAAAACAGTTGGTGATTATAACCGCGAAGATGATCCGCGGACAGATGATACTCGAACTGCTAGTAGTCGGACAGATGTTAGACGCTCAGGCGATGAAGACGATTTAGAAAAAACACGTAAGTTTTAAAATGAAAAAAATTTGTGATTTTCGGATAATCGCGGCTTGAGTAAATCAAGTTGAGGAAAGTCCATGCTCGCACAGACTGAGATGTCTGTAGTGTTCGTGCTCGGCGAAAAAATAAGCTGAGGTATTTCATTTGAAATAACGGCAGGAAAAAAAGCTAAGGTGTCTTTACACTATGCTTGAGTATCCTTGAAAGTGCCACAGTGACGAAGCAATAAGAGAAATCTTATTGGTGGAACGCGGTAAACCCCTCGAGTGAGCAACCCAAACAAAGGTAGGGGCGTTTTTTGCAGCGGAATTCAACGCTAGCAAAAAGACAATGTTTGCATTGTAGATAGATGATTATCCAAGTTATTTTGCTCCCTGTAAAATGACTGGACAAAACATGGCTTATAGAAAATCACAATAATCAGGGAAAATCCTTCCGTTGTGGGAGGTTTTTTTTACCAAAAAGTTAAACCATTTTGGAGGAAACTATGAAAGAGAATCAACGCTTTGATTTAATTGCTACTGCAGCAAGCGGATTAGAAGCTCTAACGGGGAAAGAATTAAGAAATTTAGGCATTGACTGCCAGATAGAAAACGGACGGGCTCGCTTTCAAGGGACGATAGAGACGATAGCTACAACGAATTTATGGTTGCGTACAGCGGATCGTATAAAAATTGTGGTTGGCGAATTTGATGCCTATAGTTTTGATGAATTATTTGAAAAGGTGAAAGCTTTGCCATGGGAAGAATATCTTCCTTTAGACGCTGCTTTTCCGGTAGCCGGAAAGTCAATCAAATCTAAACTATATAGTACACCAGATTGCCAAGCGATCACCAAAAAGGCAATTGTGGAGCGGATGCGGACATATTATCATCGTCCACAAAACGTTCCGTTGATTGAAACTGGAGCGATGTATAAACTAGAAGTTATTTTACGGAAAGATCATGTAATGATTTTATTAGATACGACAGGCCCTAGTTTATTTAAACGTGGTTATCGTTTGGAAAAAGGTGGCGCTCCTTTAAAAGAAAATATGGCTGCAGCCTTGGTTATGTTAACGAATTGGCGTAAAGATAAGCCATTTGTTGATCCGGTTTGTGGTTCTGGTACGTTATGTATTGAAGCTGCGCTGATTGGTCATCATCTTGCTCCTGGCTTTAATCGTGATTTTGCTTGTGAAGATTGGGAATGGGTACCTAAAGAAACCTTTGAACAGGTAAGAAATGAAGCAGAGGAAGTAGCTGATTACGATGCAGAACTAGATATTACTGGTTTTGATATCAATGGTCAGATGATTGATATTGCTCAAGCAAATACTGATGAGCTTGGTTTAGGTGATTCGATTACCTTTAAACAACAAGCATTAAAAGATTTTAGTACAGAAAAAGAAGATGGCGTAATTGTTGCCAATCCGCCTTATGGAGAACGTTTGGGCGAAGAAGACAATGTACATCAACTTTATGAACAAATGGGACATGTTTTTAAACCTTTGACAACCTGGAGTAAATATATCCTAACAAGTGATTTAGCTTTTGAGGATTATTACGGGCAAAAAGCAACGAAAAAAAGAAAATTGTATAATGGTGCCTTGCGCACCGATCTGTTTCAGTATTGGGGTAAACATAAATAATATGACTAAGAAAGACTGAAGTGACAGTCTTTCTTTTTTTGAAATTCGTTTATTATATTTCTTACACAATCTTTACACAAGCAAGAAAGAACGCTAATGTAGTCAAGTTATAAAACAAACAAATTAGTTTGAAAGAATGGAAATTAAAGTGTGGAAAACGGTTCTTAAAGTCTACCTTATATTTTTTCTTTAACTTAAAAATAGTCCTATCATTCGATAAAAAATATCGATAAAGAATATAATTTTCATTCACAATAGATATTAACGTTCTTTTTTAACAGTAACGGTCGTACCTTCTCCTTTGCTACTTTCAATCTCTGCTTCATTAACTTGCATACCAACTATAGTCAATCCGCCGTGAGAAATCTGCTTGCCCGCGAGTTGCCCATAATATTCCTCAAAGTCCTTTCGATAAGAATGGTTCAATCTTTCTTTTGCTTTTTCCAATGTCTCTTTGTCCATACCTTTACCGTTGTCTACAACTTTAATTGTGATTGTATCTTTACTTCTAGATACATTAATATCAATGTTAGTCGAGTCCGAATTTACAGCATTTGACAACAATTCATCTACAATTACTTTTATCCGATTAATATCTGATCTCAAAATAATCCCTCTTTTCATGTTTATTTTTAAAAAATGCTACGGCGGCCCTCTTTACCTATACCTTTCATGACTGCTATCACCAATGAGGCAACAAGACCGCCTGAAAAACCATTATTATACAGGTTCATACCACCATGGATAACTCCGATTGTAGATACGATGTACAAATGGAGCATACCGGTTATTATTCCAATTATTGGCCCAAACTGTCCCGAAATAGGTGCAAGAGTCGTTCCAAATAATACAGCTAATACTGTTCCAGGTGCATTGGTTTCATAAATAGATAAGAAAGAGGCTAATATAACACCTATCATGATGGGTATTATATTGAGTGGATGTTTACCAAAACCTGCAAATCCCACCATTGTGAGTAGGCCACTTAAAACAGGACCATTGTAGTTTGTTCCTAGCAGTTCAACGAAAATAACACCAATTAAACCAACGAGTCCCATATTAATTAAGGTATTGTCAAAACCTGCAATATCTACAAAGTCGGTAATTGTATTTCCAGGTTCTTTCAATACTTTTCGATAATCTTTTAAATTATCAGAGTAGAAAGCGCCAATAAGAACCATACTTACAAATAAACCAATCGAAAAAATTCTTAATTGACTATCAAATGTCGTGCCCCATATCAATAAATTTTCTGTCTCATGATCAAACGATCGAAAAATGTTCATTAGCACTAAACCGACTAATCCGGCTGAGAAGCCAACGTTATAAAGGTTGTAGCCTTCATGAAAACCTAAAGCGTGATTAGCAATTGGAGCAATCACTAAGCCTGCCATAAATCCAGCTATAATTCCACCCAAAATTCCTAACCCAAATTCAAAGGATGTATGTGTAACGATAGGCGCTAGCGCTGTACCAAATAAAGCTGGGTATATATTTGTAATGAATTCACGTTTTGTAAGTTTACTGTATATGTATACGCCAAATATAATGGGTAAAATGGACCAAATAGTTTTTCCCATTAAGGCAAAACCCATCATCGTAAACAGGGTAGCAATAGAAACCCCACTAAATTCTACCTTGTTGATAATCAAAATGATGTATCCAATCAGTCCAACAACGCCGGCGTTAACAAAGGCAGCGCCCAAACCACCTATACTATGTAATCTGTAACCAAAACTCCTGAAGCAGTAAATATTCGCATCAGCCCATCCGATAATTCATTTAATGGTTGCATAAATAAACCATGCAATATAAATACTAATATGTAAAATAAAATAATCAATTGTACTTTTCGCTTGTAAATAAAAACTTTCATCTATTAAGCCCCTTATTTAAATATTGAATTACTTTCATACATTTATGCAATAATTATGCAGTTCAGTTTATTATAACAAACTAGTAACCGTTTTAGTATAAAATTTAATAATACCGCCAGAGTGAAATTTTGGTATAGAGTAGCATTCTTGTTTTATGAGCTCATTGCTTTTTATTTGTTTTGCCTTATCTACCTCTTGCGTGTATGATTTCCATTACTGGATACCACCCAAATAATAATGCTATTCCTGGTTTTTTATATCCTAATCTTTCTTGCATTTTTTTAATAGTTTTATCAACTGTAACCAATCTAGTAACTCTAGTGAGCTGTAACAATTTTTAAATAAGTGATTATCTCTTTTCATAGTAGTAAATCTTTCTTATTAATGTTAGAATTTTAAAGACTTTAGCATTTATGAGTTTTTTGTAAAATGTCCTTTAATTTTAGTGAAAGTTTTTTTAAAATAGGTAGGAAGGCAAAAATAAAAATGGAAAATCTGTAGTTGTGTTTTTACTATATGTAAAATATGGAGGTAAACGTATTGGATGTACAACAAATTATATTTCAATTCATAGGAGGAATTGGGATTTTCTTATTTGGGTTGAAATATATGGGGGATGGATTACAAAGAGCTGCCGGCGATAATCTAAGAAGTATTTTAAATACATTTACTTCCACTCCTTTAAGAGCTGTCTTAGCTGGTGCTGCTGTCACTGCACTTATTCAGAGTAGTACCGGGACTACTGTACTCACTGTTGGGTTAGTTAGCGCCGGATTTATGTCCTTAACTCAAGCTATCGGCGTTATCATGGGGGCCAATGTTGGTACGACGATTACAGCGTTTATTATTGGTTTGAACATTAGTGATTACGCCCTTCCAATTATGGGGGCAGGAGCTTTATTCCTATTTTTCTTTAAAAATCAATTGATTGCCAGTATTGGACAAATTATTTTTGGTTTTGGTGCTTTATTTTATGGCTTAGATTTAATGGGTAATGGACTTGAGCCATTACAAAATCTTCAGATATTTAGTGATTTAATGGTTCGATTATCTGATAATCCATTTTTAGGCATTGTCAGCGGGTCAATCATGACACTTATTTTACAAAGTTCTTCTGCTACTACAGGTATTTTGCAGCAACTATTTTCTCAAGGTGCTATGACTATAGGGGCTGCTTTACCTATTCTTTTTGGTACAAATATAGGAACGACGTTTACATCAGTTCTTGCTGCAATGGGAGCTAACCTTGCTGCCAAAAGAACAGCAATCGCTCATGTTATTTTTAATGTATTCGGAACGATTCTTGCAATGCTGCTTTTTACTCCTTTTACTGGACTTTTGAGTATGCTGACGGATGCTTTTAACTTAAACCCTGCATTACAAATTGCTTTTGCTCATGGAATTTTCAACTTGTTGTCTGTAGGTGCCTTGATTTGGTTTACACCACAATTGGCTAGTCTTGTGACTCAAGTTTCGCACACCAAATCTGGGAGATAAGCCTTGATATAACGGGGCAGAGTATCCACCCAGTGTTGGAGTTGACTTGTAATAAAATCTTGTAATTGGCTTCCTGATTCTTCGCTTACCGCTTGAATAATATGAACTAATTCGATAAGAGCAGCGGACCAATCGAGTTCTTTTATTTGATCGCCCAGTTCATAAAATAAGCCACCTAAGGTCCGCTCATCATTGGCACAGCGCTGCTGCCAGCTTAATAAAATATACCGTGTGAACACAATGGTGGTGTGACAAATTAAGGCTTGATAATGTCGCGTTTGTGTTTCTTTAGTCAGATGAAGCAATGATTTCGATGCCTTAAAAAATGTCTCGATGTCCCATCTCGCCGAGTATGTTTTGACCATTTCTTGGGAAGATAAATCCAGATCATCGGTCATAATTGCCAACCAAGCGCTTTTTTTATTGTGGTTTTTGACAAAAACGATTTTCACGGGATTTTTGCCGGAGCTTGGTTTCACCACAATCGAGGAAATAATCGCTTCTTGTGTATATTCTTTCGTAGATTTGGCATAAAGTTCTTCCAGTTTGTATAAACGTTGATGAAAAAGATATTTGGTTTTTCCATTTTTCATCATCCCAATGGTGTGAATCCCCATGTCGTGTAATTGATCGATCATTTTAGGGGAAGTAAACCATTTATCCATCAACACATGGGTGGCGTAAATCCCTTGGTTCAAGGCGCGTTGAACCATTTCAAGCGCTACTTTGGGCATTTTACGACTTGATTCGTTGAATCGTTTGGCTCCTACGGTTCGTTGATCTTTTTCTGCTATGGTTTGGTTCACTTTTTTCTTACCGGATAGTAACCCGAAATCAATCGGAATGAAAGAATAGCCATCGGAGAAACCTAAAGTAAGCATACGATACCCTTTGTATCCTTGTTTGAGCGCATGATCCCAAAGACGAGCTAAGCCTGGTACCTCTTGGCTTCGATTACGATAAAACGTTGAATCATCCAAGATCAACGTTCGAATATGGGTTTTCGTATCCGTTAAAGAATGGAGCTTTTCAATGACAGACGCACTAAACCGAAGTAAAAACAGACGCCAGTTGTTATGGGGATTGTTCATCCATCGATACACGGTATCTTTTTTCATGTATTGGTCGCTTTCACGTCCACTGAGAACTTGATTTAAGGATTTTCCTTTAAAGACGAGGCTAAAGAGAAAAGTGAATAGAATAGCCACCGAATACCCTTTTTGCTTCCCCATATGGGCTTGTTTTAAAAATTGCGTGACTTTTAATTCAGAAAAAAGGGCTTTTATTTCATTCGGTAATTGATTTTTAATAGCTTTTAAGTGTACCATAAAGGCAAGAACTCCTTTGTTTTTGGTTTGTGGTTAAATCAATTATAAAACAAAAGGAGTTCTTTTTGTATAAAAAGGTAGGCAGTCAATATCAGGACTTTTTTCGACCTAAGAGTTGATAAGACCGTTGTTTAATATCATTTTACATGTGCGAAACTTGAGTTGTGAGTAAGATTATTCCCGGTGAAGAAAATACAATTGAAATGTATGAACCTAATTTAGATTATTCGTTAATTCAGAGATCTCCCATCTTTGCGTTAGACCAAACCAAGCATGAAATCATTCAGTTAGGTCAATTTGTGTTAGAAGAGTATAATACGATGTTTGATTATTATCTAAAGCAAGATAAAAAAAGTTATGACCACGTACTTAAAATAGAAGATGTTGTAGATCGTATCGATATTCAAATCACAGAGTATTTGATGTATATTTCTGGAGAAGATTTACCTGCGAAAAATTCCAATGAACATGCTCAAATGGGCGAAATAGGGAAATACTTAGAACGTATAGGTGATCATACAGAAAACATTCTAAAAAATATTGAAGAAGTGAATGCTGCTGGGAAAATACAGAAAAAGAATGGAAACATTGAAGATGAGAATATCCTGTACAAAGAAAGTTTAATTGAATTATTTCATTTAGTTAAACAAAATATCGAAGAAGCTGTGCAAGCCTATGAGACAGAAAGTCATTCTATTGCTGGGAAAGTTGTTAAGAGGGAAAAAGAAGTAAATGATCTAGAAGAGAATATTCGAAGGACCTATATTTCTAATTTGAACAAAGGAATTGGAAAACCTTCAGATGGAATTTTATTTGTTGATATCGTTTCTAACTTAGAACGTATTTCAGATCATTCTGTTAAAATTGCTAAACATAGCTTAGGGATAAGATATCCCTTTTCAAAACAAGTGATAAATACAAAAGACGAAGAATTTGTAAACTCATAGAAGAAACACAAAACTTGCTAAGTATATATTATGCTCTCTTTAAAGTAGGCCTTTGAAAGCCAACTTAAGGGGAGTTTTTTTTATGAAAAAAAAGGTACTGAACATAGTTGTGTTCATTGGCAATTTTGAGTGATGAAAATAAGTGAAAGCACAACGATACGACTTTTAATTCGTACAATTTTCATTAGGCTGTAACAAACACTAATAACAGAGGCAAATTCTTACGGAATCGGTCTAAAGAAAGGATTCTTATGTTGTAGAAAAAAATATGTGAGGCGCTAATTGCCTTTAACGTTATGAAAAAATAAATTTTTGACAAGGGTCGGATTTACTAAAGTTATACCATGACTTTCATAATCTAGTGAGGTAAATGATGTTTTATCCCATTAGTTTGCTAGTTCTATGGGATAACTGTTTTTTTAGACCATCACTTTTGCTTTCTTATGTGCTAAATTTAGCCAAAAGCTCTTTTTTCATCCCTTTTCCTTAAACTAAGAACATAACTTCGCCAAACTCGTGGGACTATTTGTAAGCTATCCCACTAGTTTGCTATTCTTATGCGCTTATTTTCTTTTTACCTCACTGTTTTCTTCAACTAGTGGTATAAATTTTTGCCAGTAATTATTTCTCTATCTTTTGCTTTTCAGAGAGTGTTGGATGCGTTCCTCATTTTTTCGAACATAGAGACTAAAGTAGCATTTTATTTTCTTATATAATAATGACAATATTATTATACGATATGGTTATAATCTGGCATTTACTAAATCCTATTTGGCGTTGACACTTTCCTTCAATTAGCGTAATCTTGAAAATATATTGAATTTTCTCATTATTTAAACTTTAACGTGATTGATAAGAATGAAGGAGTGAGTGTATGAGTCAAGTTAGCGCAAAAGAAGTAAAACGTATTTCAGATAAGAACATGGATCTTTTTTATGATTACTTAAGGTTAGAATCCGTTTCAGCTCAAGGAAGACAAATCAAGCAAACTGCCCAAGCTGTACAAGTTTTGATTGAAAACATTGGAGGAGAAGCAAAGGTTTTAGAACTAGAAGGGGCTCATCCGGTTGTTTATGGCTTTTTTGAAGCGGGACAAGCGGGTGATTCTGAGAAAACGTTATTATTTTATGATCACTACGATGTACAGCCAGAAGATCCATTAGATGAGTGGCATACAGAACCCTTTGAACCTACTGTAAAAGATGATATTTTGTATGCACGTGGTGTTTCAGATAATAAAGCGAATTTTATGGCACGTATCAACGCGGTAGAAGCGTATAAGAATACAGAAGAAGGTTTGCCGGTGAATGTTAAATTCTTTGTTGAAGGCGAAGAAGAAATTGGCAGTCCTCATGTAGATGATTATCTTAAAGCCTATTCTGATCTATTTGCCGCAGATGTTTGCATTTGGGAAGCTGGCAGTAAAGACTCTGAAGAACGTTTAGGCATTTCAGCGGGAGTGAAAGGGATTGCTTACTATGAAGCCCGTGTGAACAGCGCGGATATTGACATGCACTCCTCTTTAGCAGCTATTGCGGACAATTCAGCATGGCGTTTAGTACAAGCTTTAGCAAGTATGAGAAATACTAAAAATGAAATTACGGTAGATGGTTTTTATGATATGATGACACCTCCAACAGATCTTGAAAAGAAAGTATCAGCTGAGATGCCATTTGATCCGAATGCTAGTAAGCAAACTTATGGACTAAAACATCCGTTGATCACAGACCAATTGCCTTATTCACCAGAGGAAGCTCTGGTCTTTTACCCAACATTAACCATTAGTGGCTTGCTATCTGGTTATACGGGTCCTGGAGCTAAAACGATTTTGCCTAGACAAGCCATGGCTAAGATTGATGTTCGTTTAGTTCCTGGCTATGAACCTGATAAAGTAACAAAGCTACTGAGGGAGCATTTAGATAAGCATGGGTTTGAAGATGTTGACTTAGAATTAATTACATCGGTAATGCCATTTAGAACCGATCTAGAAGATCCTTTTGTAGAAACAGTGATTAATTCTGCCAAGAAAGTGTATGGTGAGGATAAAGTTGTTTTAGAACCGAATGCTGCTGGAACAGGTCCTATGTATGGTTTTGGAAAGTACTTAAATGTTCCTATACTCGGAAGCGGGGTTGAATGGGAAAAGTCTGGAGCACATGCTCCCAATGAGAATATTCGTTTGGCTGATTTCTATCAAGGTGTGGAACATATGGTTGTTCTGCTGGAAAGTTATCAACATTCGGAAAAATAATAAGTATTTTTAAAGAAAAGCCTGCAAGTTAATACATTAATCTAAATCAAAATGTAAAGATAAAAAGAGCGACTTTTTAATCATGTTGTTACTACAGTTATGATTAAAAAATCGCTTTTCTTTTTCGATAGAGCACGTTCATAAACAAAATACGATACGAATAGAAGTATTGTATTATCTACTTTACTATAGTTAACTGTTTGAATTCTTTTTTATTTAAACCTCTCTAGTTTTTTGATAGCGCTTTTTCTGTTAACATGGAAGAAAGGAATAGTAGTTAATTATCTTTAAAAAGAAGGGATAAAAGTGGAAAAGATCCAAACAGTTACTGAGCTACCATTTGAGGAGAATATATTAGATCTTGCTTTTTATGTACAAAAGATAAACGGAGGGAAATTCGAAAATTACGTGCAGGCTTTCCTTTTGAAATGGGCACTTGAGAAGAAAATACTCATCATAGAAAAAGAGAAAGAATCATTGACGAAAAAAGAGCCGAACATGATTTTTTTATTAGAGGAAGAAAAAAGCGCTGAAGAAACGATTGAAGCCTTATTTTGGAATATCTTACTGGAAGCTTCAGGTAAAGAAAATAAAGTGACAGACCAACAACTTAAAAACTTGGTTAAAGAGGATGCTATGCTTTTTATTTCGTTAGAAAATAAATTGATAAATGATTCAAAGAATTATTTGTTGCTAAATGGGTATTTAGAGGAAAAAGAGCGAAAATTTCTCTATTTTAACCTCAAAAAAAGTCAAAGCAACACTGCCAAGGGTGACGAATTATACAATCAATTAGAACAGTATTTTCTTTATCTGCAAGATCTTATCAGCCACGGCCCCCAATCTAAAAATGAAATTGAAACTTGGGAAGCCGACTTAACTTGGATAAGTCTTTTTGGATTAGCGGACAAATTTTATAGCCAAATTAAAAAAACGTCTTCTCAACAACTTGATATACAAATGGGACTATCCAAACAATTAATAGCGTTGTATAAACGATTGTCTCCATTTCTGGATAGCTTTTCTATCGGATTTACTTATGCAAAAAATTCTATTAGCTCCAATAGAAGTTGTTGTTAGTCAAACTATAAAAATGATGCTTGGGCATTAATACTTCTATGGGTGGCGTGAACTTTGTAAACTAAGTCAATCACAGAAGTTTGTTCTTTTACCAAGAAGGGCCCATTCTTGCGTGCAATTTAATTGGATTTTCTTTTTTAATACGTTACTTTTAATTAGTAAGAAATCTTTATTTGGAGGGGAATATAATGGATTTAGGAATCAAAGGAAAAGTAGCTTTAATAACAGGTGGTGCATCGGGCATAGGATTAGCGACTGCTCGTACTTTGTTAGAAGAAGGAACGACTGTTGTCATAATAGGTAGAACAGAAGAAAAGCTGAAAGATGCTGCTCAAGAACTAAATAACTCTCATCTTTATTATTATGCAACAGACATTACGAGCCTTGACGAGTTAAAAGCCTTACACAGTTTTATTGCAAAAGAAATCGGGGCGATCGATATTCTCGTTCAAGCAGCTGGAACAAGTGGTGCACAAGGGTTCTTTAATGAAATAGATGATAAAGGATGGGTGGATACCATCGAAGTTGACCTTTTAGGTCCTGTACGTGTGGTTCGTGAGTTTTTGCCTGATCTTAGAAATGGTAATTGGGGTAGAATCGTTTTTGTATCCTCAGAAAATGCTGTTCAACCTTATAAAGATGAGCTTCCTTATGATGCTTCAAAAGCCGGTATGTTAGCTTTTTCTAAAGCTCTTTCTCGGACATATGCTACAGAAGGTTTACTGGTAAATACTGTATCACCGGCTTTTATTGAGACACCCATGACAGATGAAATGATGAAAAAACGTTCAGAGAAATTAGGTGTATCTTTTGATGAAGCTGTTCATTCATTTTTAGATGAAGAGCGTCCTCATATTGAATTAAAACGACGTGGACAAGTAGAAGAAGTTGCTTCTGTCATTGCCTTTGTATGTTCTGACCGTGCCTCATTTGTTAATGGAGCAAATTATCGTGTTGATGGCGGTTCTGTTGCAACAATTTAATCGTAAAATATAAAGGATAATTATTTAAAAATAGACTTGGAACATTTTTCTTGTTCCAAGTCTTGTCTTATATAATCTTATTGGCTTAGTTTGGTAGCACAGGCGTTGTTATACTATTAATTTGAACCTTCTATGATCGTTACAGCACGACCAATAATGTGTGAATTAAATTGAAAATTAATTGTATTGGGTGTAGTATTCTCATCTAAATTAAGGTCATCTATATTCAACGCTGATACAATTACAAAGTATCGATGTTTTTCTCCTTGAGGTGGAGCTGCACCTATATACCCAGCAAAACCTGCATCATTTAACATATTTTTTGCTTTTCCTGGAAGCTTGTTTTGATCTGGATTTCCTGTATCTGCTCCCAATTCTTCTGCATCTTTAGGAAGATTGATTACTGTCCAATGCCAGTATCCGCCAGCAGTTGGAGCATCTGGGTCATAAATTTGTACAACTAAGCTCTTTGTTTCTTCAGGTACATTAGAAAATCTGATAGCTGGCGACTCATCTTTGCCTCCTTGAATTCCCATTCTCCCAGAATATTGGGGTAAACTAAAAGTCTGATCAGGATTTACATCAGTGGCTTCGACATTAAACTGGGGTACACTTGGTAAGGTTTCTAAAGGATCTCTTGCCATGGTTATTCCTCCTCAAATATTTTTGCTCTTTCTAAAATCATGACACTACGGTACTTGTGCGATAGGAAAATAAATGTCTTAAAAATTTTTGGCTATATTTTTTGTTTTAAATTTCTAGTTATATCGTACATTTCGAGTAAGTTAGTCTTGCTTTGTTGTTTTGGAGCCCTTTTTATCGGGAACAGCAAAGAATAGAAATATTGTGATAAACACAGTTAAGAATCCTAACATAATTTTAACCGCTAATATTGGAGCAAGAAATATAGATATAGCCATTAGAATAATAATGTTTATAAAGATTTCCCATTTTTTGTTCCTAGGGATTGTACGTGTTTCTACATAATCAGCACAATAAAATTTATACAATTTTGTTTGTTTTAACCACTGATCGAATTGTTCCGAACTACGTGCAAAACAATAGCCTGAGAGTAACAAAAAAGGGGTAGTCGGTAAAATTGGAAGTATTGCTCCAATGCTGCCCAGTACAAACGAAAATAGTCCTGCAGCAAATAATAAATGTTTTGTCATGTCAAACTCCTTTTAAGTCAATTCTAAGATATTGTCATTCTTAACGCTAACTTAATTGAAAACGGTTAGAAAATCAAGGGCTAGTGATTATATTTGGCCGTTTTTCAAAAAATATTTACCAGAAGTTTTGTAATTGAACCAATTTCATAATTCACTTTTCCAAAAAAGCAAACACTCATCCAATTTCGAATTGTGTGATTTTTTCGAAATTCTATGACTATTTCTTTTTCTTCGTTGTCTTAGCGACACGTTGATTGGCAAAGTTTCGCGCATTATAAGTGAGCTGGATCAAGTGATAAAAAGCAATCGCATGACTGGGCTGATAAAAACGGGTATCATCAAGCTGATGATTCTCTTTTAAATACCCATTAACACGTTCGACACTGCTTCGTTCATTGTATTTCAATTTCCAGGCACGCGTTCCTCGAGCTGGATGATTATACTTTCTTGGGTCATTCATTTGTTTGACTTTGATGACTTTTTGGCAAAGTCCTTCGTGCTGTAGTGGACAATCTCTACAATATTTTTCGGGTCGAGCATATTTCAACGCCCCATATCTTTTATCATAACTGTCATATTTATAGCCATATTCAAGCAGACAGGTCGGTGCGTAGTGAGCGTCTACTTCGCCATCGTTTTTCGCTATTCGTTTTAATGGAATGATGGGTTCGATATCTAAGGCGTGACATTCCTGATAGATTTCTTTGGCGTCATAGCCTTTATCTAAAGAGAGATAAGGGGCCTCTTTTTCCATTCTTAACGCTTCTGCCACCTTGCGAATGGTGGGAATCGCTAAAGTAACATCTGAAGCAAAAGCAGAAGCGATATGCATGTTTAAAATATATTGGCTTTTCGTAGAAACAGCGAGTGTCCCTTTATAGCCAAACCAAAAATAATTCTTGCCTTGACTATTTTTCTTCACGCCCCATGAAGCATAAGAAGGTAGGGTCTCAAGAATGGCTTCTGTGGTCATGCTTCGTTGTGCTTCAGTCGATGGGAGCTTTGGATTATCTGTTTTTACAGGCTTTGTCCGTGCTTCGATCGAAGTCGCATCAATCGCCACATTCTCTGTAAAAATGTCCAACTCTTCATGAATGAGTTGGAGTAATTGCTGGTTTATCCTTTCCAAAACAGAAAGATGGTTTGCCAAGATCGCCATCACTCGCGAATAGGTGGCTTCTGAAGGAATGGGTTCAGAATAAAGAAAACCGACGCTTAGTTTCAAACGTAAATCACTTTTCAAACGTTGAATCAAGGCTTTTTGTGTAGGAATTTTCTGATCAATCCGTGCCATTAAGGAACGGAGGACCGCTTCATAATTGACGGTAATAGACGGACCGACTTTCGTATCTTTTTGAAATAAATCTAACACTTTTGTCCAATCGATTGGGGAGAAAATTTCTTTATACTTCTCCTGAATATCCAATTTTTCTAAATAATCGATGTCAAATAAAGTTGGTTGTTGTATAATAGACATAAGGAATCCCTCCTGGCGTACTTGTCTGTCTAGGACAACCTAAGTGTACCATATGGGGAGGTTCCTTTTTTGTGTTTTTTGAACGTGTTGTCATATCAAGGATTTAACAAGGCAATGAATTATGAAATTGATTCAATTATAATTACAAAAACTCAATAGGTACCAAAATGTCGTTTAGTTACTATTTTTCATAGGTTAGATATACAAAAAAGGGCACCTTGTGCTATTGTTAAATTATTAACTCATGTGTTACTTATAATTTTGTAAATTAAAATTTGAAACTAACAAGGGAGGAATGCTTAATGGATTTACAATTAAAAGGGAAGACAGCTTTAGTGTTAGCTTCAAGTAGTGGTTTAGGAAAAGCAATCGCTCATGAATTAGCTGACGAGGGAGCTAATGTTATGTTAACAAGTCGGTCTGAAAACAAGCTAAAAGCAGCAAAAGAAGAGATTGAAAAAACAGCAAAAGGTTCTGTTTCCTACACCTTATTGGACCAAACAGAGTATGAAAGTATTGCAAAAGCTGTAAAAAGGACAAGAGAAACTTTTGGTCCTATATCGATTTTAATAAATAATTCGGGCGGACCTACAGCTGGTAAATTTGAAAGCTTTAAAGATGAAGATTGGCAACAGGCCTTTGAACTTACTTTACTAAGTTATGTCCGTGTAATCCGCATGGTGCTTCCAGACTTAAAAGAAAATAACGGACGCATTTTGAACAATACATCTACTTCTACTAAAGAACCAATTGATGGGCTGACTTTGTCAAATGTATTTAGAACGGGGATTTTAGGCTTATCCAAGACGTTAGCACAAGAGTTAGCAGCAGATAATATTTTAGTCAATACAATTGGGCCTGGTCGTATCCAAACCGAACGGGTCGAAGAACTTGACCAAATTACTGCTAATAACAAGGGACAAACTAGCGAAGAAATAAAAGATGCAAACCTTTCCACTATTCCAATGGGACGTTATGGAGAGCCAGAAGAGTTTGCGAAAGTAGCTACTTTCTTAGTCTCTGGTGCTAACACCTATATGACGGGACAAAACATCTTAGTCGATGGCGGAAAAATTAAAGCTATTTAAGCCAAGCAATGGATAGTTGATAAATAAAGAATTGGAAAAAGATCGCGCTAAGTTACTTTATAAGGAATGTATCTCTTGATTATTTTGTTTTTATCGAGGTTTCACATTCCTTTCTGTGTTTATGTGAGTAAAAATATTTGTGTTCCTCAGCTCATAGCTTTCCTTGGTTAGTTATGCTAAATTTAAGAAAGAATTGGCTAATTAAAAGCCAAGCATGTATGCTTTATAAACTTTATTTTTAATACTGAAGTATGGGGATTAAATCAATAAATAAGCATCTGTATAATTCCCTTTAAAGCGCATCTTTACTAAGGATTCCTATAAAAAGGAATCAAAACGTTTGATTCCTGAATAAATGAATTATATAATGATCATAGGAGGTGTAGGCTGTGGTTAATGATGTAACACGCTATCCTTATATAGCTATTATAGGTGATATTAAAGATTCAAGAAAATTGAAACAACGCAAAGCAAGTCAACTCCGTTTTAATGAGGTTTTAGGTTGGTTGAACCAAACCTACCAAGAAGATTTAGCAGCGAAATTTACCATTAGTATGGGAGATTCTTTCCAAGGCTTATTAAAAGATAAGAACCATTTAATAAGTATGCTTTTTGAGCTCGAGTTAAATTTGGCGCCGATGGAGCTGCGTATGGGAATTGGCTTGGGAGATGTGGAAACTGAAATTAACTCGGACAATTCCTTGTTAAATGATGGTTCTTGTTATCATCGGGCTCGTGCAATGATTGAATTAATCGAAAAAAGTGAGAAGCAATATGCGCAGAGTAGCTCAAATATTTTATTGGCTGCTGGTAGTCAGGACCCTCACTACGAGAAATTGATCAATACTATTTTTGCTTTAGAGACAGCATTAAAAACTAAATGGACCGAAAGGCAAAAAGAAATTATTCGAATTTATTTAGCCAATGGAAAAAATCAATATAGGACGGCTAAAGTACTAGATATTGGACAATCTAGTGTGAATAAAGCGCTCAATAGTACTGATTTTTATACTTTTAGTCATTCATTGAGCACTATCCAAGATACGATCAATCAATTATAGGCGGTGATGATAGTCAATGCCACAAATTTTATTTTTACACTTTTTTATCGGGCATATTTTAGCTGATTATTATTTTCAAACTTCAGCTATCGCCCAGAAAAAGGAAAACTCTTTTAACTACTTATTGCTCCATTGTCTCATTTATTTACTAACCATGGTTGCGGTTATTTTGCCTTTATTTAACTGGCAGTTAGCCCAATGGGCGCTGTTTATCGCAGCCATACATTTTGTTATTGATTCCTGTAAAGCGTTGCTAGTTAGGCGTTTTAAGCTTAGCGATTTACAAAATGTATTATTTTATTTCACGGATCAATTCTTGCATATTTTGACGATTTTATTTGCGGTAGCTTGTGTTGTGTTAACAAAAATAGATATTGCTTATTTGTCGTCTTTGCTAAATTTGTTTAATATTTTCCATATTGATCCTAAGCAAGTGCTGTCTTGGGTAGTTGTGCTACTTTTGATAATCCAACCAAGTAGTATTACCATTAGAAAAGTGCTGGATCATTTTGATCCAAAAACGGCAGACGATGGTATTGCCAATGCAGGAGCGCTAATTGGTGCTTTTGAGCGTTTGCTTATTTTGCTTATGTTATATGCTAATCAATATGCAGCAATTGGATTTGTGCTTACTGCTAAGTCAATTGCGCGTTACAATAAAATAGCAGAAGAACCGAAATTTGCCGAGTATTATTTATTAGGGACTTTGTTAAGCTCGCTGTTAGTTATTTTAAGTTTCACTATTATTTTTTAGTAAAAGGGGTATACAGCATGAAAGAACAAGAATTTTTAGCAGAATTAAAAGAAATGGATTTGATACAGCAAGCACTAGGTGTTTTAGAGTGGGACACCCAGACTGGCATGCCTGAAGATGCCAGTGACTATCGCGGTGAAGTTTCTAGTTATTTATATGGAAAATATTTTGCAAAAAAAGTGGGACCTAAAATGGCCGAAGTACTTGCTTACTTCTCACAACATATAGAAGAACTTTCTGAGGTAGGAAAGGCTTCTTTAACGCTTGTCAAAGAAGAATATGATAGGGAACAAGCTGTTCCTAATGACTTGATGGTTGAATATAGCAAAGCAACCTCAAAGGCGCATCATGCTTGGCAAAAAGCGCGCCAAAAGAAAGATTTTGCTTTGTTTTATGATGCTTTAAAAGAAAATGTTCGACTGACCAAAGAACTAATCTCCTATTGGAAAAAAGATGAAAAAACAGATTATGATGTGTTACTAAATCTTTATGAACCGAACATGACGACTGAAGTGTTAGATGACGTATTTTCAACAGTTCGTGATGGTATTATTGCATTACGAGAAAAAATTGCAGATGAGGGTGTGAAACCTAGAACAGATTTTCTAAATCGTAAAATGACAAAAGAACAACAACGCAAATTTGTTATAAAGGTTGTGCAAGACCTTGGTTTCGATCTGAATCGAGGACGGATTGATGATACAACACATCCTTTTGCTACCGGTATTAATCATCGCGATGTACGTTTAACCAATCGCTGGAATGAAACGGATTTTTCCATGGGTATATTTGGATTAATCCATGAAGCAGGCCATGGTGTTTATGAACAAAATATTTCGGAAAAATTTGAACACACGCCTGTGCATGAAGGAGCTTCTATGGGAATTCATGAGTCACAATCATTATTTAATGAACTTGTGATTGGCAGTCGCAAATCTTTCTGGCAAAAACAATATCCTTTCTTGCAAGAATGTGCGCAAGGAACCTTTGATGATATTCCTTTTACCGACTTTTATGCTTCTCTCAAACAGACACAAGCAAGCTTGATCCGGATTGAAGCTGATAGCCTTACTTATATTTTGCATATTATTATCCGGTATGAAATTGAAAAGATGATCTTTAATGACGAAGTTAGCGTAGATGAGTTACCGCAAATTTGGAATGATAAGTATGAAAAATATTTAGGCATTCGTCCTACCAACGATTTGGAAGGCATTTTACAAGACGTTCATTGGTCGGCAGCAGAGTTTGGTTATTTTCCATCCTATGCATTAGGGTATATGTATGCTTGCCAACTTTATTACGCGATGAAAAAAGTAATTGATGTGGATCAAGTGCTAAGCTCAGATGATTATTCACCAATTAGAGAATGGTTAACTCAAAATATTCATCAATATGGGGCTTCTAAGAAACCTAATCAATTAATCTATGACGCTACTGGGGAAGCTTTAAACCCGCAATATTTATTGAAATATTTACAGGAAATCTATTTTGACGTTTATCAAATAAATGAGTAGTGTGAAAATTTATGGAAAAAATAAAATATATCATCTCATACGTTCAAGAAATTTTGAAAGATGAACAGACTGGACATGACTTTGATCATGCAAGTAGAACGGCTACTTTGGCAGAAACAATCATCAAAGAAGATCGCTTACAAGTAAATCATTTCATTGTTGCAGCAAGTGCTTATTTACATGATGTTATTGATGACAAAGTAACGTCAGATCCAGACAGAGCACAGCAAAAATTACAGCTTTTCTTACAGAAAATTGATTGTACTTGGACAGAAATTGAAGCTATTTTAACAATTATTCAAAATTTATCGTTTTCTAGTGAAATGTTTGCAAAGACAAAAGTACTTTCTTTGGAAGGAAAGATCGTACAAGATGCCGATCGCTTGGAAGCGCTAGGCGCAGGAGGAATTTTACGGGCTGCTTATTTTAGTGGCGCTCATGGTGAAGCACTTTATGATGAAAGTAAAGTGCCACAACATTTCCATAATAAAGAAGAATATAGACAACCTACGACGATGGTCAATCACTTTTATGAAAAGTTGTTTTTACTCCCAGACATGATGAATACTGATTACGGAAAAAAAGAAGGGAGACGCCGGAGAACGTTTATGCAAGAATTTTTACAAGAATTCTACAAAGAATGGTAAAATTAATCGTTATTTTTTAATTTTTTGAGTAAATTATTTCCATTTTTCTTTTCTTTCTTTATAATGGAAGAGAAAGGGGCGAGAGGTTTGTTTTATCAGCATATGCTAAAGCCGCATGAATTGGCACTTGTTATTCCAAATGCAAATGAATGTCTATTTGCGATCCATACGAAGCTTACAGAACGCGATTATAATGTTGCTGTTTATAAATATGGAAAAGAGTACTTTGTTTTAAATGATGTACGTATTTTTAAACAAATTCAAGGGATTGATCAAGAAAGCCAAGGAGACGAAGAAGAGCTGCTCCCTTATGTGGAAGAAGCTTTTGAAGATAATTGCTATAATTTAGTTGAAGAAAAGCTGGTTCAGCTGGACTTAAATATTTTATCAACAATATCCGCTAATTCCCCGGTACAAGTTAGATATTATGAGTTTGTTGACTTTACTTAAGGAGTACAGGTTAAAGGATCTTTATTCATTAAAAATCTTTTAACCTGTATTTTATTGGCATGAGCTGATTTGTAGAAGGGCTATCATATGCATGGAGTAGTTCTAAATGGACGAACAAAAAAGAATGAAAAACAAAGATCAATCTGATATAGTTAAGGCATTGATAAACATAGAAATTAGATTTTAATAGTTCACTAGTTTTATATATTTTTGACCTATAAGTACGAATAAAAACGCTAGAAATATTTTTCTAAGTGAGATTCTTAATGAGAATTATTTAGAACTAACGAACACAATAATTTTAGTAGAAAAAAGAAAGAAGGTGGGTAAATGACTTTTGAACCATTTACATTCCAACCGTTTATTTATCAAGCACTAAAAGAAAGTGGCTTTGTGCAGCCAACAGAAGTCCAAGAGAAATTAATTCCGCTCATTCAAAAAAAGCGAAATATTATCGGCCAATCACAGACTGGAAGTGGTAAAACACATACATTTTTACTTCCTTTAATTGATCAAATTGAAACGGATAAAAAAGAAGTTCAAGTGGTTATTACAGCGCCAAGTCGCGAACTAGCTGAACAAATTTATCAAGCTGCTAAGCAGATTGCCGCATTTGCACCAAATGAAATCCGAGTATCTAAATTTGTCGGCGGAACTGATAAACAAAGGCAATTAGAACAGCTAAAACACCAACAACCGCACCTGGTGGTCGGTACCCCAGGAAGAATTTTAGATATGGCGAACGAAAATGCACTTTTAATTTATAAAAGTAAAGCCTTTGTCGTCGACGAAGCAGATATGACACTAGATCTAGGCTTTTTGCCAGAAGTAGATCAGATCGCTGCAAAGTTTGCCGATAATATCCAAATGCTCGTTTTTTCCGCTACAATTCCAGAAAGACTACGGCCATTTTTGAAAAAATATTTAACCCATCCGATAATTGAAGAAATCAAGCCACAAAATTTACTTTCTGAAACGATTGAAAATTGGCTAATTTCTACCAAAGGAAAAGATAGAAATCAACTGATTTACCAATTATTGACTATCGGTCAGCCTTATCTAGCAGTTGTTTTTGCTAATACAAAAGAACATGTAGATGAAATTAGCGAATTTTTGCAAAATCAAGGCTTAAAAGTTGCAAAAATCCATGGAGGTATTCCGTCTAGAGAACGTAAACGGGTCATGCGTCAGATTCAACATTTAGATTATCAATATGTAGTAGCAACAGACCTTGCTGCTCGTGGGATCGATATTGAAGGTATCAGTCATGTTATCAATGCTGAATTGCCTCGTGACTTGGACTTCTTTATCCATCGAGTCGGACGCACAGGACGAAATCAATTAAAAGGTACCGCTATTACGTTGTATGAACCGAGTGATGAACGGGCGATTAATGATTTGGAAAAACTGGGAATTGTTTTTGAACCTAAAGAAATCAAACAAGACGAAATTGTCGCAACCTATGATCGTAACCGCCGTCAAAAACGTGAAAAAACGGAAGAAGAACTAGATCCCGAAATGATTGGTTATGTTAAAAAGCAAAAAAAAAAAGTGAAACCTGGTTATAAGAAAAAAATCAAACAAGAAATCAATAAAAGTAATCAGGAAAAACGCAAGCTGGAACGGCGCAGACAACAACGTAGCGCCAAAAAACAAAAAAAAGATTTCAATCGTTAAAGGAATTTTTTCATTTTTACACAAGGAATCCCATCTTCTAAAAATTCTTCTGTTATCGTCTTATAGCCATTTTTTTGGTAGAAGGGGATCACTGGTTTTTCTGCTGAAAGCAGGGAGTACTGGTAACCTTGTGTAATTGCCTTTTGTTCAAAAGCTTTTAATAAGGCAGTTCCAACGCCACGATTTCTGGCTTTTTTAGCTACACAAAAACGATCAGGATAAATCGTCTGATGATCGTAAGCCTCATATCGGATCGTGGCAATAGGTTCTTTTTGTGCGAAAATAACAAAATAGAAAGCATTTGAATTAGCCAATTCATCAAATTCTAAGTGTGGTTCAATCTTTTGTTCGAGAACAAATACTTGATAACGAAGATAAAAAGCAGCTGCTTTGATCCAATTATCTTTACCAAAATAAGTCGTGTCTGTTTTAGTTAAAGCTTGCTGCCACTCTTTTTGACGCTTTTTCGCACGACTGTTATTGGCACCACTCGTTGAAAGACAACTATAGATGGTAAGATCAGAAAAAAGTTGATGCGCTATAATTTCCTGATAGGCGATTTTACCATTGGCGACGATTGTTTTAATCGCTGTTTTTTTAAGGAGCTCGTTAAAGTCATTCAAATCATGCTGGGTAAAGTGATGATCCATGCTACCTTTACGTTCAAAAGTTTGGTAGACATCCCATAGGCCAATGTGATGGTCTAACAGAACTTGTAAACGCTTTTTATAATCTATCGGATCAGACACTTGTAAAGCAGTAAAGATAACCTGCCAGAAGCGATTGGCCTTATTGCCGTAGTATTGCTGTTTTTCTAATGATTGAACACTTGGCGCGCTACCTAAGATTAAAATTTCAGTTTCTTCATTATAAATTGGTGCTAAACCAGTTTGCATGATCTATCAACTCCTGACGGAATTTATCTATTGAATGAATACTATACTTTATTTTACCAAAAAGATGTGAGAATGAGGGGGAAAAAAGTGAATATTTTTGAGGCTTTGGAATGGGCTCAGTGGAAGACGCTTTCGCTTGAATTAAAAACACAAGTGATGAATCAAGTATTGATGTATTTTGTAAGCCCGCTTAAAAAAGTTTCTGATGTTACGTATCAGCAATTTGAATTAGACGGTGTCAAATGCGACACTTTTGAATGCTCAATTGATGGTGAGCGTTTTGTTTTAGTACCAGGTAATAAAGCAGCAATACTGGGTTGGGAATCTGGGATACAAGGAATTGCACGCAACTACTGGGATCAAAAACCTGAGCAAAAGACTGAGGCATTTGACCGGATTGTAAAAAACTACGGGTTAAAAACAGCCGAAGACTGGGATATTTTTGTAAACGAATCGGCTTCTCCTTTACGTAAACGGGCTATTGCACCAATGCTAGTTCAGAAAAGAGCACAACCAGTTGGAACAACTTATATTGGCGATTTGGATATAATTACTGGTGAATTTGAAGGCCGTTCAGAAGATTTTGCGCCGATCAAACATTCATTTTTCGACCATTTTAAACAGCCGCAAACTTTTGAAGAGAGCCTTTATGCTGAAGTTCCGCTAGAGATCTCTGAAGAAAATCAATTTTATGCGTTTCTTTCTGAAAAAAATGAAAAATATGCTATCTATACCCATGAAAATTGTCATTTTCATCGCTTAAAAGAAAAAATGGATGAACAACTTTTTGACTTATTAACAGAAGATCAGTGGGAATATGCCGTTTCAGGCGCAACACGTAAATTATTTCGCTGGGGGAATGATATAGCAGAAGATGACACCTATTATGGTAAACAGACTGCTAAAAAAATACGACAAGCGAATATGTTTGGTTTACATTTTGCTGACGATTTGAGTTACTGGGAGGTAACCAATTCTATGTATTTGAAATCAGAAAAAGCAGAAAAGGTCGGTCATCGATTGTTTGACCATCTTCCGCTAGCCTCTTATTATCGTTCACGCAAAATTTTAGCAGAAGATGAAATCATGAATCTTTGGGATTTTCGTTTTCGTCATGCAATCATTATTCAAAACAACTGAAATTTTTACAGATAGGCGTTGAAATTGATTGACATTTTCTGAAAATTTGCCTATACTTTGAAAGGTATAAAGGACATGATCAGAAACGCACGTCTTTTACAGAAAGTTTTTTCGTGCTGAGAGAAAAAGCAAGACGTTTTTTGGTTGCTCCCTTTAAAATGATTGATAGAAATATCAACGCGGCTTTGGCGTTATTGAAGTATAAGAGGTAATGATCGACATCATTGCAAGCAAGGTGGTACCGCGTGTAGACGTCCTTGGTTTGCAAAGGTGTCTTTTTAATTTTTATGACAAAAAAACAATTTTTTTTAGTACTTTTATAAGGAGAATGATTATGAAAAATTTATCAAGTTCTGAAGTTCGACAAATGTTTTTAGATTTTTTCAAATCAAAGGGACATTCAATTGAACCCAGTGCTTCATTAGTGCCTGTGGATGATCCAACACTACTCTGGATTAATTCGGGTGTTGCTACATTAAAAAAATATTTTGATGGTACAATTGTTCCGGATAACTTACGAATTGCGAATGCGCAAAAATCAATTCGTACGAATGATATTGAAAATGTAGGACGAACAGCTCGTCACCAAACGATGTTTGAAATGTTAGGTAATTTCTCTTTAGGCGATTATTTTAAAGAAGAAGCAATTCATTGGGCTTGGGAATTTTTAACTTCACCTAAATGGATTGGTTTTGACCCGGAAAAACTGTATGTAACAGTTTATCCTAATGATAAGGAAGCAAAGCGAATCTGGCAGGAAGAAATCGGGCTTTCACAAGATCATATCATTGAAATTGAAGATAACTTTTGGGATATAGGTGCAGGCCCAAGTGGTCCTGATACTGAAATTTTTTACGACCGTGGTCAAAAATTTAATGATTTACCTGAAGATGATCCTGAAAATTATCCAGGTGGAGAAAATGAACGCTATTTAGAAATTTGGAATCTGGTCTTTTCTGAATTTAACCACAAACCTGATGATACTTATGAAACGCTACCTAATAAAAATATTGATACAGGTATGGGATTAGAACGGATTGTTTCAGTTATTCAAGATGCGCCTACAAACTTTGAAACAGACCTATTTATGCCTACTATTCGAGAAATTGAACGAATTAGTGGTGAAGTTAAATACGGTGAAAATTCTGTCACAGATATTTCTTTTCGAGTTATTGCTGATCACATTCGAGCTTTATCGTTTGCGATTGCAGATGGCGCGCTGCCTTCCAATGAAGGAAGAGGTTACGTGTTGCGTCGTTTATTGCGCCGGGCGGATATGCATGGTCAAAAATTAGGCATTAACCAGGCTTTTCTTTATCGCCTAGTAACTACGGTTGGTAAAATCATGGCTAGTTATTATCCTGAAGTATTGCAGCAACAAGAATTTATTGAAAAAGTCATCAAAACAGAAGAAGAACGGTTTTATGAAACAATTAATGAAGGTCTAGCTATTTTAAACCAATTATTGGAAAAAGAAAAAAATGAGCAAGCGCAAATTATTAATGGTGCTGACATTTTTAAATTATATGATACCTATGGATTTCCAGTAGAGTTAACCGAAGAAATTGCTGAAGAGGCTGGTTTTGAAGTAGATCATGCAGGCTTTGAACGTGAAATGAGTGCTCAACGTCAGCGCGCACGTGCTGCTAGAAGTAATGAACAATCAATGGGGATACAATCTTCATTATTGACTGAGATTGATGTCATTAGCCAATATGTGGGCTATACGACTTTAGAAGCTCAAAGCGAACTGTCTCTTTTAATCCAAGATGACGAATTTGTTGATCATTTAGATACTGGACAGGCAGAAGCTATTTTTTCACAAACGCCGTTTTATGCGGAAATGGGTGGACAAGTTGCTGATACAGGCGTTATCATTGATCAAAATGGCGAAACTTGTGCTGTTGTGACTGATGTCCAAAAAGCTCCTAAAGGACAATATTTGCATCAAGTCAAAGTTAAAAAAAGTCTACAAAAGGGACAAAGTTATACGTTAAAAGTCGACCAAGCTCGGCATAACCGAATTATCAAAAATCATACAGCTACACATTTGCTGCATAAGGCATTAAAAGAAGTCTTAGGAAGCCATACCAACCAAGCGGGCTCACTAGTAGCACCCGAACATTTACGATTTGATTTCACCTATTTTGGCCAGATTACGGCAAAAGAACTTCGTGAAATGGAAAGAATCGTCAATGAAAAAATCTGGGAAGCTTTACCTGTAACGACTATCGAAACGGATATCAATACTGCTAAAAATATGGGTGCTATGGCTTTATTTGGTGAAAAGTATGGCAAAGAAGTCCGAGTCGTCAATGTAGCGGATTGGTCGATTGAACTTTGTGGTGGTAATCATGTAAAAAACACTGAAGATATTGGGATTTTCAAAATTGTTTCTGAATCAGGGATTGGTGCAGGTGTTAGAAGAATCGATGCAGTAACCAGTAAAGAAGCCTATCAGCAATTCAGCGAACAAGAAGATGAGTTGCGTAAAGCGGCCGATATTCTTAAATTACCAAGAATCAATGAAGTAGTGAATAAAACTGAGCAATTACAACAAGAAATACAACAATTACAACAAGAAAATGAGCAACTATCTAGCAAGATAGCTAATCAACAAGCTGAAGATGTTTTTAAAGAGATAAAATATGCCCATGATATTTCCTATGTTGCTGCTCAGGTAAACGTTAAAGATATGAACCAATTGAGACAACTAGCCGATCAGTGGAAACAACAAAATATTTCTGACGTGCTAGTTTTAGCGACAGAAAACAACGGAAAAGCGAATCTTTTAACTGCCGTTTCTCCGGATACAGTTGATAAAGGTATCAAAGCAGGTGATTTGATTAAAGCAATTGCACCTCAAGTCGCTGGTGGCGGTGGCGGACGCGCGGATATGGCTCAAGCTGGCGGGAAAAAACCTGAGGGAATTCCTCAAGCATTAGAAGAAGCTGGGCGTTGGTTGCAAGGATAACCATTAAATAGGTGAGGGAAAATAAAAGCTCATTTGCTAATTTTCCCTATCTTATTGTATTTACTTATAGTTATTAGTTGTTATTCTTAAGTATTTCAGGATAAAATGGGTTTCTAGTATGATTTTTATTTACTTTATTCATTGATTTTTGACTATAGCAAGGAGTTCCTGACAATGCTTGAGCGTTTAGTAGAAAGAATTATAAAAAATAAGAATAAAGAAGAACAGCGTACAAAGGTGGGACAACTTGCTGGTGTGTTAGGACTAGTTTCTAATGTTGTCTTATTCTTAGGAAAATTATTAATTGGTTTTATTGCTAGTTCTGTTTCAATCATGGCTGACGCAGTCAATAGTTTATCCGATATGATTTCCTCAGTTTTAACGTTAATCGGTTTTAAAATTGCGGCCAAACCAGCGGATAAAGAGCACCCTTATGGACATGAACGTTTCGAATATATTAGCGGTTTGGCTGTTTCGTTTGTAATTATTATAGTAGGTGTGCAATTTTTACAAACGTCTTTTAATAAGATACTGGAACCAACAGATACCATTTTTTCGATTCGTGTATTTATTGTCTTGTTAGCTTCAATTATTATCAAGATTTGGCAAGGAAAGATGTATGTAGGACTTGCGAAAAAAATAGATTCGCAAACATTAAAGGCTTCAGGTAAAGATAGTTTCAACGATATATTTACCACCGGTACCGTCTTGCTTTCTGCTCTGATTGAATATTTAACAAATTGGCGCATTGATGGTTTTATCGGATTTATTTTAGCACTTTACATTATTTACACTGGAATCCGAATGATTAAAGATTTTATTGATGAGTTATTAGGCAGCCGGCCTTCTGATCAAGAGATTCAAATTATGGAAGCGCGCCTTGCAAACTATCCTTCAATTTTAGGTTATCATGATTTATTAATTCATAATTATGGGCCTCAAAGTAAGTTTGCTTCAGTACATATTGAAGTCGATGCTTGTTGGAGTTTGACTTATGCTCATCAAATCATTGATATGATAGAAAAAGATTTTCAAAAAAACCTTGATGTAGATTTGGTTTGTCATTTAGACCCAGTTGCCATTCATGATACCCAATATCTGCAGGTTAACGAAGAGCTGACGAATATCTTAGCTGATTTAGGTGAAGGGCTCAAAATGCATGATTTGCGTATAAAAGGGAATAATACATTACAATTTGATTTAGTGATACCAGAAGGAGTTACTGAAGATGAAAATCAACTACTAGAAGAAATACGTCAACTAGTTATTGAAAGAATCGGTAATTATCACTTAGACGTAAGGCTTGATCATAATTATTTACTATGAGGGGGACCTAATGGATTTAAGAACAGACTTAACCATTTTATATCAGATTTTTTTAGGTTTAATTTTTATTAATACTGTGGTTGCATTTATTACTGTATTTCGTAGGCCTCGATCAATTACGAGTATCCTTGCGTGGATGATGACCTTGGTTTTCGTTCCAGGTTTGGGGGTTATTTTGTATGCTTTTTGCGGCAGAGGAATTGATAGAGAGACTGTCTATCTGTTTAGTGAATTACATCAAAAACGTATTAAAGAAATTAACGAAATGATTGAAGAAAATAATAAAAATTATGCGCCTAAAACTTATCCTTATGAAGCGGTTTTATTAAAAAAATATTTTGCTGACATGGAAGAGTCTCCATTAACTAGAGGAAACCACGTCGAATTTTTTACGGATGGCAAAGAAAAATTTACCCATCTATTTGCAGATATAAAAAAAGCTGTGGACAGTATCCATGTGGAATACTATGCTTTTTTTGATGATAAAATCGGCAATGACTTTTTGAATCTACTAGTAAAGAAAGCCAGGGAGGGCGTGGAAGTTCGTCTGGTATTTGACCCTTGGGGTGGGCGAACCAATGTCCGATTTTTCAAACCGTTAAAAGAAGCTGGTGGAAAGGTAATCCCGTTTATTACCTCAAGAAACTTAATTCGAAAAACTCGTTTAAACTATCACTTGCACCGTAAAATTGTAGTAATCGACGGCGAAATTGGCTGGACGGGTGGTTTTAATGTGGGAGATCAGTACGTGGAAACCACAGAAAAGTTCGGTTATTGGCGCGATACTCATGCTAGGATTGTTGGAACAGCTTCTTTTTCTTTGCAAGAAATATTTATTCGTGATTGGAACGCTTCGATCAGAAATAAAGAAGATCTATTAGAGTATGAAGAACGCTATTTTGTGATTCCAACGCAAATTGATAATACAGACGTAACTATGCATGTTGTAGCAGATGGGCCTGAATCAACCGAACAAATCATCGAAGGCGGGTTTATAAAAATGATCGTGGCTGCTAAGGAAAGAATTTGGATCCAAACGCCTTATTTGATCCCAGATGATTCGATGTCAAGCGTGCTACAAATTGCGGTACGCTCTGGAGTTGACGTACGCATTATGATCCCGTGTATGCCAGACCATCCCTTTATTTATCGGGCTACACAATATTATGCTAATTTATTTCAAAGAATTGGCGTGAAAGTCTATATCTATAATGGTGGTTTTATCCATGCAAAAACCATGATTACAGATGATGCGATCGCAAGTTTCGGTACCACCAACCAAGATATTAGAAGTTATGATCTTAATTTTGAAGTGAGTGCTTTTGCTTATGATGAAAAGATAAATAGTGAATTAGCGTCGATTTTTGAAGATGACATGAAACATAGCACCTTGTTGACCAAAGATATGATTGATGAACAGTCTAATTGGTTAAAATTTAAACAAAATTTCTCACGTTTACTTTCTCCTATTCTCTAATTTGAGTGCTTTTTGTAAACCTTGTCGAGCTAAATGATCTGCGCCTTTGTTTTTTGCTTCTGGAATCCATTCAATAAGTAATGACGGAAATTTTGTTAATTTTTCTTGAATTTCTAATAAGTATTTTTTGAAATCTGGGTTCTTGGTGTAGTTTTTCTGGATCGTTTGCGCTAAAATTTTACTATCAGTGTAAACTAGAACAATTTGTGTATGAAGTTGTCGCTTGTATAATTCATCAAGCAGACGGCTAAAAACGACAAATTCTGCTTGATGGTTGGTTAACTGAGTAAGAGCAAATGATTCTTGTTCATAGAGGTCGTCACCTAAAAGTACGATGCCACCTCCGCTTGGTCCGGGGTTACCTTTGGTTGAAGCATCGATATACGATTTTATCACACATAAAACTCCTTCAAGTAGTATTCCAGTAATTTGATTATAATATACAAAGTCCTTAAATGGTAGATGAAAGGAGAGCAATTTGAAAAATTACAAAATCCGCTGGCAACCTGAACGTTCCTTGGCTATTATTTACTGGTCAATCACTTTTATCTTTTTATTTTTAAGTTTGACCTTTATTTTAGAACGAGCTGAAGTCCACTGGAAGAGCATGCTTTTTATCGTGATATTTCTAGTCCTTTTTTACTGCGGCTATCGTCGGTCTATTATTATTCATAAAAATGGCTTGCAAGTGAACTATGCTCGTTTTTGGAGAACAGATTATTTTACTTTTGATCAAATTAGATTGGTTGAAGTTTCTGGTAATTTGTTGACCATTAAGCTAAAAGAACAAACGTTAGAATTAAGATTAAATAAAAAACAAGTCAAATTATTCTTTTCCACATTACCAGAAGATGTTCCTATTCAGTCAACTTAACTAAAAAACGGTTATCGACAATGGGGTTTCATCTTGTAAAAACAAATGCAGAAAGAAGGTCGACTGATGTCATCAGATATAGAAATAGCACAACAAGCCAAGTTGGCTCCGATTGAACAAATTGCTGAAAAGTTAGGTATCCCACAAGATACCATTGAACTATATGGTAAATATAAAGCCAAGATTGCTTTATCAGAAAACGAAAAGTCTTCCTTGGGAAAACTAATTTTGGTTACTTCTATTAATCCAACACCAGCAGGTGAAGGTAAAACCACAGTATCAATCGGCTTGGCAGACGGATTAAATCAATTACATAAAAATGCTGTGCTAGCTTTAAGAGAACCTTCTTTAGGCCCTGTGATGGGATTAAAAGGAGGCGCAACAGGTGGCGGTCATTCACAAGTCTTACCTATGGAAGACATCAATTTACATTTTACAGGTGATATTCATGCGATTACAACTACCAATAATGCGCTTTCTGCTTTAATTGATAATCATATTCATCAAGGAAATGAGCTAGGCATTGATCCGCAACAAGTGATTTGGAAAAGATCATTAGATCTAAATGACCGCGAATTACGGCACACAGTAGTAGGACTAGGAAATAAAGCGCAAGGAGTTCCTCGCGAAGAAGGATTTGATATTACAGTAGCAAGTGAGATCATGGCCGTTTTATGCCTAGCTAGCGATTTGATGGATCTAAAAACGCGTTTAGCTAAAATTGTGATCGGCTATACTTATCAAAATGAACCAGTAACGGTCCGTGATTTGCAAGTGGAGGGCGCTTTGGCGCTCTTATTAAAAGACGCAATAAAGCCCAACTTAGTGCAGACTCTGGAACAAACGCCGGCCTTTATACATGGAGGACCTTTTGCTAATATTGCTCACGGCTGTAATAGTGTCACAGCGACTAAAACAGCTTTACGACTAGGTGATTATGCAGTAACCGAAGCTGGTTTTGGTGCTGATTTAGGTGCAGAAAAATTTCTCGATCTCAAAGTTCCTAATTTAGGTAAAGCACCAGATGTGGTTGTTATGGTAGCTACAGTGCGTGCTTTAAAAATGCACGGTGGGTTAGCTATTGATCAGTTAGCTAATGAAAATTTAGCTGCTTTAGAAAAAGGCTTTGCTAATCTAAAAAAACATATCAAAAATATGCAAAACTATGGGATGCCAGTGGTTGTAGCAATTAATGAATTTGCAGCAGATCGAGAAAGCGAATTTGCTTTGTTACAAGAATTGTGCCGAAAAGAAGGCGTTACAGCTGTACGAAGTTCTGCTTGGGAAAATGGCGGTGTTGGTGCACAAGAGTTAGCTAGCACGGTAGTTGATGTAATTGCTGAGAAAAAAGCAGATTATCAGCGCCTATACCTGAACCGGTTACCATTAGAAGATAAAATTAAAAAGATCGCACAAACGATTTATGGCGCGCGTGACGTTTCATTCGAGAAAAAAGCTAAAAAACAGTTAAAAGACTTTAAAGAACTCGGTTGGGATCAACTCCCGATTTGTATTGCAAAAACGCAGTATTCTCTTTCAGATGATGCTAATCTGTTAGGGGCACCGCGAGATTTTGATTTAACAGTGCGAGAAATTATGCCCAAAATGGGAGCTGGCTTTCTGGTAGTATTGACGGGGAACGTATTAACGATGCCAGGTTTGCCTAAAAGACCCGCAGCTCTTGACATGGACGTGGACGCAGCTGGTAATGCTAGCGGATTATTCTAATAGTGATTTAAAAATAGTAGCCATAGTGACAATAAATACGTAAAGGAGGGAAAAGTAGATGGGTGAACGAGCAGAAGCCTTTTTAAGCAGCTTTAATCGGATTGAAAAATGGCTGAATGATCAACTAGAAAATCCACAAAATATGGGATTTAATCAAATGGTACGCAGGCTAAGCAATCGAGAAGAATTACCGGTAAAAACGTACGAAAATGATTTGCTGCAAATTTCGCAGTTGCGCAATGCCATTGTACATGAGCAAATTGGCGAAGATTTTGTGATTGCTGAGCCTAATCAATGGATTTTAGATCGGATTCAAGAAATAGAATCTGAGTTGATGCAACCAGAAACCGTGATTCCTCGCTTTGCTAAAAATGTAACCGGCTTTGAACAAGATATTCCGATTATTGAATTATTGAAAATTGTGGCCGCTAAACGTTATTCACAGTTTCCTTTGTATAAAAAAGGCGATTTTCAAGGATTAATTACTTTGAAAGCATTAGGTTATTGGTTTGCCAAAGAAAGTGTGCAAGGGAAGGTTGAATTAAAAAATCGTACTGCTAAAGATTTAATTGTCACTGATGGCAAACAAACAAACTTTGCCTTTGTGGCAAAAGATACTACGATTAATGAAGTCGAACAAAAATTTCATACTAATGGATTATTAGATGCTGTTTTTATTACTAAAGACGGCAATCCGAATGGGAACTTATTAGGAATTGTCCGGCCTAGAGATATCTTTTAATGCTTGAGAAATGAGGAAAAACAATTGGTAGCCATCTTTTTTTTATTAAGTGCACTAGTCGTTGGATTGGATCAATGGGTTAAATATTGGACTGTGACCAACTTAGGGCTTGGCGAAACACAAGATATGATTGAACATTTTTTTTCGTTAACTTATGTTCAAAATACGGGAGCCGCGTGGAGTATTTTGGAGGGGGAAACGACTTTTTTTACGATAGTTACGGTGATTGCCGTCTTTGTAGTCACTTACTTAATTATTCATTACCGCAATGACAGTAAATTTTTGACCCTCGGACTTGCGTTAGTACTGGCAGGTGCTGTAGGAAATTTCATTGATCGAATCCGTTTAGGTTATGTTGTGGATATGGTGCAATTAGATTTCATACAGTTTCCTATTTTTAACGTAGCAGATGCTTCATTAGTAATAGGCGTTATTTTGATTTTTGTTTATACAATTTTTGAGGATCGATTGAAAGGAAAAAGTAATGGCAGATAAATTGGAAGGCACGATAACAAACGAACAAGGGCGGATCGATAAGGTATTGTCAGAAAGACTAACTTCTTATAGTCGTTCGCAAATTCAACAATGGCTAAAAGAAGGACTGGTTGTCTTAAACGGACAAAAAGTCAAAGCAAACTATCAAGTCAAACCAGATGACCATTTTATTATTCATTTACCAGAAGAAAAACCGTTAGAAGTGGAAGCCTGCGATATCCCTCTTGATGTCGTTTACCAAGATCAGGACGTAGCAGTTGTCAATAAGCCACAAGGGATGGTAGTGCATCCGTCACACGGTCATCCAACTCATACGTTGGTAAATGCCTTATTATTTCATTTGGATCAATTATCGGGCATTAATGGCGTAATCCGCCCGGGTATTGTTCATCGCATTGATAAAGATACATCCGGACTTTTAATGGTAGCTAAAAATGACCGTAGCCATACTTCACTCGCCCAGCAATTACAAGACAAAACGACCTTGCGTGAATATACGGCCTTAGTGCACGGAAATATTCCTCATCAAAAAGGGACAATCACAGCGCCTATTGGTCGTTCTAAAACGAATCGCCAAATGCAAGACGTTGTGGATGATGGAAAATTTGCCGTAACGCATTTCACGGTCTTAGAACGCTTTGCTGATTTTACTTTGATTAAATTACAATTAGAAACGGGTCGGACCCATCAAATCCGTGTCCATATGAAATATATAGGTTATCCTATCGCAGGCGATCCTGTATATGGCCCTAAAAGAACACTTAAAGGCAACGGGCAATTTTTACATGCGGGTGTGCTTGGTTTTACTCATCCTACCAGCGGTCAATGGTTGACTTTTGAAGCTCCTTTGCCTGAAGTTTTTAAAAAAACTTTAGATAATTTAGCAAAACCGATTGATTTTTAAATTGAATAACTGTATAGTTGGTGTAATAAAATTTTATAACTTACCTTTAAGTTAGTCCCGTGAGGCTAGAAAGGAAGTGACAGACGAAGAATCATTGTCTTAGGATTGAGTGTAAAATTCTAAGCAATAATGATTTTTTAAAATCAGTGTATGTTCACTCCTGCCTCAAACGGGCAGGAGTTTTTTTGCTGTGAATCACTACGATTTAGCGACCAAAGGGAGCTAAGAGTAGTTGATGAACAGTACTAGGGCGAGCGAAAGCGAGGCGTAGTGTCCGAAATTCTCGAATCACTACGATTTAGCGACCAAAGGGAGCTAAGAGTAGTTGATGAACAGTACTAGGGCGAGCGAAAGCGAGGCGTAGTGTCCGAAATTCTCGAATCACTACGATTTAGCGACCAAAGGGAGCTAAGAGTAGCTCCATCAAGGCTTTAGCAACTTGTTGCTTAGACCTTAATGAGATCGAAGCGTAAGCGAAGAGGTGAACAGTAATAGGGCGAGCGATAGTGAGGCGTAGTGTCTTTCAATACAAAAAAGAGGAGGTAGTGAGATGACAAAAAAAGAAGTCATTGATGAAGTTACTATGAAACGAGCGCTGACTAGGATCACTTATGAGATTATTGAAAGAAATTATGACATTGATCAATTGGTACTAGTCGGCATAAAAACAAGAGGAATTTACATTGCCCGGCGTATTGCTGAACGTTTGCAACAACTAGAAAACGTTGAAGTACCAGTAGGCGCTTTAGATATCACTTTGTATCGTGATGATCAAAAAAATCTTACGGGTCAACCAGAGCTATATGATTCGGATATTCCAGAATCCTTGGAAGGAAAAGAGGTTATCGTAGTCGATGACGTGTTGTTTACCGGACGTACAATTCGTGCAGCACTGGATGCTATTATGGATTTTGGCCGTCCGCAAAAAATCGCGTTAGCTGTTTTAGTCGATCGAGGACATCGTGAATTACCGATTCGCGCGGATTTTGTGGGTAAAAATATTCCCACTTCTTCAGCAGAAGAAATTATTGTAGAAATGCTTGAAACAGATGGCACCGACCGCATTTTAATTAATAAAAAGGGAGACTAGTGATGACAGATAAAAAAGAGTTTCGTAACCCAGATGCAATCTTAGACATTAAGGACCGTCCTAAATTATTGCCTTGGATAGGCCTTAGTTTGCAGCACTTATTTACCATGTTTGGCGCTACAGTTTTAGTGCCTATTCTAGTGGGGCTTGATCCCAGTATTGCATTATTTAGTTCCGGTGTGGGGACCCTTTTATATATTCTCATTACGAAAGGAACTGTGCCTGCTTATTTAGGCAGTAGCTTTGCTTTCATTACAGCTATCCAATCGTTAATGGGAACCAGCGGCTATCCAGCAGTTGCGCAAGGAATCATTTATTCTGGGATTGTCTATATAATTGTAGCGCTCATTATTGCAAGATCAGGTTCTGATTGGATTGATGAAGTCTTACCGCCGATTGTCGTAGGTCCGGTAATTATGGTTATCGGCTTAGGCTTAGCTCAAAATGCAGCAGAAAACGCGATGTTTAACGAAGGGAATTATGACGCAACTTTCTTTCTGGTTGCACTGGTTACTTTAGGAATTACAATCTTTTTCAATATGTATTTAAAAGGGTTTTTAAGCTTAATTCCGATTTTACTAGGTATTGTTGGTGGTTATCTGTTCGCTTTAGCAGTAGGGATTGTCGATTTAGAACCGGTTAGAGAAGCTGCATGGTTACAACTTCCAGACTTTCAAGTGATGTTTGTTGACTATGATGTACAATTTTCTCTGGCCGCATTAATTAGTATGGCGCCCATTGCTTTTGTAACTATGACTGAACACATGGGGCATTTGATGGTGTTGAGTAAAATCACTAAACGTGACTTTTTTAAAGCGCCTGGTTTGAAAAAAACATTGCTGGCTGATGGACTATCCACCATTATCGGCGGGTTGGTTGGTGGACCGCCAACCACAAGTTATGGAGAAAATATCGGCGTTTTAGCGATCACCAAGGTACACAGCGTGTTTGTACTCGGAGGTGCTGCAACTTTTGCTATACTCTTTAGCTTTATTGGAAAAATCAGTAGTTTGATCTATAGTATTCCCACGCCTGTGATCGGGGGTATTAGTTTCTTGTTATTCGGTGTGATTGCTTCCAGTGGGTTACGTATCTTAATCGACAATAAAATTGACTTTGATAAAAAACGCAATCTAGTGATTACGGCTGCTATTTTAGTCATTGGTATTGGAGGCGCGTATTTGAAAATTGGCACTTTTGAATTAACCAGTATGGCTTTAGCGACCGTTGTCGGCATTATCTTGAATTTAATTTTACCAGTAAAAGCGAGAAGCGAAGAATAACAGGGGGAATAGGTTATGATCATACAGTCCGAACAAGTGAGTCTAAAACATTTATTGACCGTTGAAGCACTAACCGACCAGGAAGTGATGGGATTAATCCGACGAGGACAAGCGTTTAAACAAGGAGCTGTTTGGTTACCGGAGAAAAAGCAGTATTTTGCTGCTAATCTCTTTTTTGAAAATAGTACCAGAACACATAAAAGTTTTGAGATCGCGGAAAAAAAATTAGGCATTGATGTCATTGAATTTGAAGCTGCAACAAGTTCAGTGCAAAAGGGTGAAACCCTTTATGATACTGTCTTGACAATGTCGGCCATTGGTGTTGATTGTGTCGTTGTCCGCCATGGGGATGAAAACTATTATGATGAATTAATTCAAAGTCCCTCCATTCAATGTAGTGTCATTAATGGAGGTGACGGCAGCGGCCAGCACCCCACACAATGTTTATTGGATCTAATGACAATCTATGAAGAGTTTGGTACCTTCAAAGGATTAAATATAGCGATCGTCGGTGATATCACCCATTCACGAGTAGCTAAGTCAAATATGCAAATGCTCAATCGTTTAGGCGCTAACGTTTATTTCTCTGGGCCTAGACAATGGTATGATAAAACTTTTGATGTTTATGGCACTTATTTACCATTGGATGAATTGATTGATCAAGTGGACGTCATGATGATGTTGCGTGTGCAACACGAACGTCATGATCCTGATGAAAGTTTTTCCAAAGAAGAATATCATGCAAAATTTGGTTTAACGATAGAACGTGCGAAGCAAATGCAAAAGCATGCAGTTATCATGCACCCAGCACCGGTCAATCGTGATGTTGAAATTGCGGATTCTTTGGTGGAAGGATTGCAATCAAGAATTGTTAGGCAAATGACCAATGGCGTCTATGTAAGAATGGCAATTTTAGAAGCTATTTTACAAGGCAAAGCATAATTGGCTCTGCTATAAAGGAGGAATAACATGAATTTGTTAATTAAAAATAGCCGCATCATCTCTCATGATAATCAATTAACGCCAGTACAAATTTGGGTCAAAGATCAGGTCATTCATGCAATTGGAGAGCAGTTCGATGAAAAAACATTCGATCAAATTATTGATGCAAAAGGGCAATTAGTGACTCAAGGCTTGGTCGATGTTCATGTGCATCTTAGAGAACCGGGATTTACTTATAAAGAAACAATTAAAACCGGTAGTCAGGCGGCGAGTCGTGGAGGTTTTACTACCATTTGTGCGATGCCTAACCTAGATCCGGTGCCAGATACTGTCGAACGTTTTAAACAAGTCCAAAATAGCATCGCACAAGATGCCGTTAATCATGTTTTGCAATATGCACCGATTACCAAAGGTTTGCGTAGTGAAGAGCTGGTTGACCAAGCTGGATTAAAAGATGCGGGGGCCTTTGCTTTTACTAATGACGGGGTAGGCGTGCAAACGGCTGGAATTATGTATTTAGCTATGAAAGAAGCAGCGAAAAATAAACGAGCAATTGTCGCTCATACAGAGGATGAATCATTGCTTTTTAATGGTGTGATGCATAAAGGGAAAAGAGCTGAAGAATTAGGTTTACCTGGGATTATGAGTGCAACAGAATCCTCTCAAATTGCTCGTGACTTGCTTTTAGCTGAAGAAACTGGCGTCCATTACCATGTCTGTCATGTTTCTTCTAAAGAAAGTGTCCGTATTATTCGTCAAGCTAAAGCAGCAGGGGTCCATGTTACTTGTGAAGTTTGCCCGCACCATTTATTATTAGCAGATGATGATATCAAAGAAAATCATGGCTATTGGAAAATGAATCCGCCACTACGTGCTAAAGAGGACCAAGCAGCTTTGATTGAAGGATTGTTGGATGGGACGATTGATTGTATTTCGACAGATCATGCCCCCCACAGTTTTGCTGAAAAAAATCAGGATTTCTTAAAATCTCCTTTTGGTATTGTGGGCTCAGAATATGCCTTTCAACTGATCTATACGACTTTCGTTAAAACGGAAGTTTTTACTTTAGAACAAGTGATTCAATGGATGGCAATAAACCCGGCTGAAATTTTTGGACTACCTGTTAATCGCTTAGATATCGGCGATCCAGCTGATTTAGCAGTATTCGATATTGATCATAGTTATACTGTTGATGAAAAGAAATTTTTATCCAAGGCAGAAAATACACCATTTATAGGTAAAAAGCTTTTTGGTGATACACTTTATACGTTAGTAGATGGGAAAATTGTATGGCAAGGTGGGAACCAAAATGGATCGTTGGTTAATTTTAGATGACGGCACTTGTTTTGACGGAGAAGGATTTGGCGCTAGACTCAATGTTTTTGGCGAAATTGTTTTTACGACGAACATGACAGGCTATCAAGCAAGTATTACCGATCAAAATTTTAATGGCCAAATTATTACTTTCACTTATCCACTGATTGGCAATGTCGGTATTAACCGTGACGATTATGAATCACTTTCGCCAACCTGTAAGGGGATTGTCGTTAAAGAATATCCTCGTCTGGCTAGTAACTGGCGCTATCAAATGTCCCTTTCTGATTTTTTAGCTCGCAGAAATATTGCAGGGATTGCAGGAATTGATACGCGAGCCTTGGCTCGTAAAATACGCCAAGTGGGTACTATGAAAGCTAGTATTGTTGATTCAGGAGATGCTTTCGCTCATGCCTATGATCAATTAAAAGCTAGCGTATTACCTACAAATCAGGTGGAGCAAATTTCTACTCAAAAACCTTATCCTAGCCCTGGGACGGGTCATAACGTAGTAGTTATTGACTTAGGTTTAAAACATAGCATTATGCGTGAATTAGCGAAAAGAAATTGTAATTTGACTGTTATGCCCTATCATACCTCGGCTGCGGAGATTCTTGAATTAGCACCAGACGGTGTACTTTTAACTAATGGTCCGGGCGATCCGAAAAGTATCCCGGCTGTGGTAGAAATGATCCGTCAAATTCAAGGTAAAGTTGCTATTTTCGGAGTTGGTTTAGGACAGCAATTGTTTGCTTTAGCTAACGATTGCGATACCTATAAGATGAGTTTTGGTCATCATGGACTAAATTATCCGGTGAAAGAAAGAGCAACTGGACGCATTGATATGACTTCCCAAAGTCACGGATATGCGGTAAAGAAATCTTCGATCGATGCTAAAAAACTCTTGGTCACTCATTTTAATGTAAATGATGGCACTATTGAAGGATTAAAGCATCGCCGTTATCCGGCTTTTACGGTTCAATTTAACCCAGATGCTGCTCCGGGTCCTCATGATGCGTTGTATTTGTTTGACGAATTTATTGAGATGATGGATGCGCAAAAAGGAGCTGTTTAGTTGTGCCCAAAAGAAGAGATATCAAAAAAGTCTTAATCCTCGGAGCAGGACCGACGACGATTGGTCAAGGCGCTGAATTCGACTATGCAGGTACTCAAGCTTGTACAGCTTTAAAAGAAGAAGGGTATGAAGTAGTCTTGGTTAACTCAAATCCTGCTACGGTTATGGCTGATAAAGAAAACGCCGATCATGTCTATATCGAACCACTTACTTCAGACTTTATCGCACGCATTTTGCGAAAAGAACAGCCAGATGCAATCTTGTCCACTTTTGGCGGAGAGACAGGCTTAAATACTGTACGCGAATTAATTGCTTCAGGCATTTTAGAAGAGTTAAACATCGAGCTGCTAGGGACGAATACTTCAGCAATTAAACAGACGAAAGACCATAGTTCTTTTATAGAATTGATGAGAAATCTTGCACTACCAATACCAGCGGCACAAATGGTTGCTTCAGTTGATGAAGCGATTGCTTTTACTAAAAAATTAGGTTATCCCTTGTTTGTGCGTCCTGCATTGACTTTGGCAGGAGCAGGTAGTGGCATTTGCCATAATGAAATTGAACTACGCCGACTTGTAGCAAAGGGCTTAAAATTATCATCAATTTCACAATGTTTAATCGAGCAGAGCTTTGCGGGTTTTAAAGAAATTGAATTTGAAGTACTGCGTGATACAGCTGACAATGCATTAGCTGTAGGTAATATAGAAAATTTTGATCCAGTAGGAATTCATAGTGGTGATTCATTGGCATTTATTCCTAGTCAAACATTGACCGATCATGAATATCAGCTGCTGCGTGATGCCTCCTTAAAAGTGATTCATGCCTTAAAAATTGTAGGCAGCTGTCATCTGAGGTTTGCACTTGACCCAAAAAATTTTGATTATTATGTACTAGATGTTAATCCACGTTTGACCCGTTCTAGTGCCTTGCTTAGTAAGGCAACTGGATACCCAATTGCTACAATTGCGGCAAAAATTGCTGTGGGATTGAATTTGGCGGAAATCAAAAACCCACTTACTCAAACCACTTATGCTGATTTTGAGCCAGCTTTGGATTATGTGGTAACCAAAATTCCACGTTGGCCCTTTGATACACTTAAAGATGAACAATGGCAACTAAATACGCAAATGAAAGCTACCGGGGAAGTGATGGCTATAGGGCGAACCCTGGAAGAGTCCTTATTAAAAGCGGTACGTTCATTGGGTATAAAAGTAAGCCATATTGAATCCAGCACTTTACAAGGCCTGACTGATGATATTCTTATCCAAAAAGTCATTCATGGACAAGGCCATCGATTGTACACCTTAGCTGAAAGTTTGCGTCGCGGTTATACGATTGAAGAGCTAGCAGAAATGACGAAGATTGATCTATTCTTTTTAGATAGAATAGCCCATATTGTGGAACTTGAAGGACAGTTAAAAGAAAATGTTTCTGATTTCGCGCTATTAAAAAAGGCTAAGCAAAACGGATTTTCCGATAAAAAGTTAGCCCAATTATGGCAAACCCGAGAAGAGGAAGTTCGCCATTTACGTCAAGAGCAAAAAATAATTCCTGTATTTAAAACAGTGGACAGTTGTGCAGGAGAGTTTGCGGCTCAAAGACCTTATTTTTATAGCTCCTACGAAATGGAAAATGAAAGTCAAGTGACTAAGAAACCTTCTATTTTAATTCTAGGCGCTGGACCACTTAGAATCGGACAAGGAAGCGAGTTCGATTATAGTACTGTGCATGCAATTAAAACTGTGCGTCAAGCCGGTTATGAAGCGATTGTCATTAATGATAATCCGTCTGCTGTTTCAACTGATTTTATGATTGCTGATAAACTTTATTTCGAACCGTTAACTTTAGAAGAAGTACGTAACGTGATTGAATGGGAACAACCGTTAGGCGTCATCGGTCAGTTCGGTGGGCAAATAGCGCATCATTTAAGTGAGGCTCTAGCAAATTTGGACATCAAGGTGTTGGGAACAAATCCAGCTGGTCTTAAACAGATTAAAAACCCAGAAAAATTTACTACAATACTAAAAGAACTTCAGGTTGGTTCAGGGCAAGAGCAAATCGCAGAAAATACCTCCGATGCTCTTACGATTGCTGAAAAAATAGGTTTTCCAATTATTGTACGTCCCAATGATTTGTTAAGTGAAAATGATATACGAAAAATAGATAATGAGAGGGATTTAAAGGATTGTCTTGCGCATATGACTAAAAGTCCTCAAAATAATTCGGTATTCATTGATCGTTTTATTGCTGGTAGAAAAGGTGAAGTCGATGTTATTTATGATGGAAAGACGACTTTGATACCAGGTATCATCGAACATATTGAACGAACTGATGTACATTCGGGAGATTCAATGACAGTCTATCCGCCGCAGAATTTTTCCAAAAAAGTTCTGAAAACAATCGAAAGCTACGCCAAACGCTTAAGTCAGCGTTTGGAGCTGTGCGGGATAATAAACATACAATTTATTATTTCTGATGAGCAGGTGTATATGACTCAAGTGTTTCCTTACGCCAGTCGAACTGTTCCTTTTTTGAGTAAAATAACTGATACTGCGATGGTACAAATTGCAGTAAGAGTTATCTTAGGAGAAGAGCTGTCAGGTATGGGTTGTTCCAATATTTTACCGCCTACTACAACTGCAGTTCATATCAAAGCGCCTGTTTTTTCTCTGACTAATCTCTTAGCAATTGACAGCGAACTAGATCAAAAAATGAAATCCACAGGCACAGTAATGGGAACCGATGTAAATTTAGAAAAGGCTTTGTACAAAGCCTTTGAAGCAGCAAACTTAGCTATACCAGCGTTTGGTTCGGTATTATTTACTATTGCAGATGCCGACAAGCCTGTCGCTTTACAATTAGCCAAAAGTTTTTCAGAGGTAGGCTTTAATTTAATTGCCACTTCAGGTACAGCTGATTTTTTTGCCAAGCATGGATTAAAAGTACACAGAGTAAGTAAAATATCTGATAGTAAAGAACCAACTATAATAGACATGATAGAAAAAGGCCATATTCAAATGATTGTTAATACTATTAAGCAAAGTCGTAAAGATACTTCTTATGATGGCTTTAAGATTCGTCGTAAAGCTGTAGAACAAGGGATTACTTTATTTACTTCCTTAGATACTGTGGCAGCTATTTTAAAAGTAATTCAGGCAAGAGCATTTTCAACTAAGGAACTTTAATAAACAAACAAAAAGGATGATGAGAAAGGATTGAAGAAATGATTGAACGACCAATAATTGCTTTAGATTTTCCTTCTAAAGATGAGATCAAGTCTTTTTTAAATAAATTTCCGCAAGAGGAGTCTCTCTTTGTTAAAGTGGGTATGGAAATTTTTTATCAAGAAGGTCCCGCCATTGTTCATTGGCTAAAAGAAGCAGGACATGATATATTTTTAGATCTAAAATTACATGATATCCCGAATACAGTGGAATATTCAATGGCAGGCTTAGCTAGATTGGGTGTTTCAATTACCACAGTCCAAGCAGCTGGAGGAGTTGAAATGATGCAACGGGCTAAACAAGGCCTAAAGACGGGAACAACTGCTGGAGAAGAAGTTCCTAAAGTGATTGCCGTTACCCAGTTGACCTCAACTAGCCAAGAGCAAATGCAAGAAGAGCAACTAGTCCAAGCAAGCTTAGAAGAAAGCGTGTTGCATTATGCTAAGATAGCGCAACAAGCCGATTTAGACGGGGTAGTTTCTTCGGCATGGGAGGCACAAAAGATTCATAACGCAACAACACAAGATTTCATGTGCTTAACACCAGGTATCCGACCCGAAGGCAGTGAGGTAGGAGACCAAAAACGAGTGGTAACTCCGGGCAAAGCACGAGCTATCGGCTCCAATGCCATTGTTGTTGGGCGGCCGATTACTTTAGCAGCCGATCCTTATAAAGTTTATCAAAATATTAAAAAAGATTGGAAGGAAACTACCAAATGAATAACGAAAAAGAAATCGCACAAGAGTTACTCTCCATTAAAGCTGTTTTTTTAAATCCTAATGAACCATTTACTTGGGCCAGTGGTATTAAAAGCCCGATTTATTGTGATAATCGAATCACTATGAGTTACCCAGCAGTTAGAAAAATCATCGCACAAGGTTTAGCTGAAAAAATTAAAGAAAAATTTCCTGATACACAAGTCATTGCCGGCACGGCAACTGCAGGGATTCCACATGCTGCTTGGGTTGCTGATATTTTGGATTTACCAATGGTTTATATCCGTAGTAAGAAAAAAGAACACGGGAAAGCCAACCAAATTGAAGGTAAACTGGAAAAAGGACAGAAGATCGTCGTGATTGAAGATTTGATTTCAACCGGCGGCAGCGTATTAGAAGCTTGTGCTGCAGCAGAAAGCGAAGGTGCTGACGTTTTAGGTGTAGCTGCTATTTTTACTTATGAATTGCAAAGTGGAAAAGACAACTTCAAGAAAAACGATGTACCGCTTATTACACTAACGAATTATTCGACTTTAATCGATACAGCTTTAGCTGAAAATTATATTAATAAAAATGAACTACATTTATTACAAGCTTGGAAAAAAGATCCTAATCATTGGGCAACAGCTAAATAAAAATAGTTTAAGTGCTTCATTTATTTTGTCCGAGGAATTTGCTACAATCTTACTAGGAAGAAAAATGAAGCATACTTTGAAAATTAAAAGAGGTTTTTTTTATGTCGCGTGTTTGGAGTTATACAGGTGATACGGGCCCAGAGTTTTGGCCCACACTTTGCGAGGAGTTTTATGAGGCAGGGCAATTTCCTTGGCAATCGCCGATCTCATTGTTTCATAAAGAAACTCAACCTTTAACTCAGGCAATTGCATTTAGTTATGATCAACAAACATTTTATGTCAAAAGAGTGAACGATACGATGCATTTTGAACCTGCAGAAGGTTTAAGTTACGTTGAATTTGCAGACGAACGCTATTATTTGACGGATATCCATTTTCATATGCCTAGTGAACATATCATCGAAAAAGAACAAACCCCTTTGGAATTTCATTTAGTCCATAAAAGTGAGCATGGGCAACCTTTTTTAGTTTGCGCTGTGCTCTTTTCTTTGGAAGAAGGCAGCCAAAATCGTTGTAATGACGATACGATTGAATTAGCAAATACTGAAGATGAAAAACAGTTATTAGATCCGCTGATGTTTTTACCGGAAGGTTCTGGTTATTTTCATTATGAAGGGTCCCTTACAACACCACCAACACAAGGACCAGTACAATGGTTTGTGTTTGACCAAAAAGGGGTTATGAGCCGCTTTTTTATAGAGCGCTTTGAAACATCGTTATCGCCTAATAATCGTCCGCTACAAGATAAAAAGCAGCGATCGATTTATTATAAGAAACCATAAAAAAACTCCCAAGTTAGGCAACAAAGCTAGCTTGGGAAGATTTTTTTATTTAGACGTGTTTTTTAGTCGGACAATATCTTTTTTACTGGGTGTAACGAAATAGGTCGTTTGATTTTCATAAATCACAAAGCCAGGCTTAGCGCCATTAGGCTTTCGAATATGTTTTACTTGGACCATATCAACGGGAACCGAAGAAGAAAAACGATATTTGGAAAAGTAAGCTGCTAATTTGGCAGCTTCTACGATTGTTTCTTCTGTAGGTTCTGAACTTTGAATAATCACATGTGAACCTGGGATGTTTTTGGCGTGCAGCCATTGGTCGGTTTTTTTGGCAGTTTTTAATGTTAAGCGATCATTTTGTAAATTATTTTTACCTACCAAAATCGAAGTTCCATCGCTAGCAACAAATTGTTCTGGACGCGATTTTTTTTCTGGCTTTTTACGTTTTTTATTCTGCGATTTGATATAACCTTGTGCGACTAGTTCTTCTTTGATCAGTTTTAGATCGGTAGGTGAGGCCAGCTCGATCTGAGACATGATTGATTCTAAATAGGCTAATTCGTTTTTTGCCTCTTTAATTTGTTTGCCTACAACTTTGACTGCATTGCGTAATTTTTGATAACGTTGAAAATATTTTTGTGCATTTTGACTAGGCGAAAGGGCTGGATTTAAAGAAATAGTCAACGGTTTATCTTCTTCATAATAATTGGGTAGTTCGACTTGTTCTTGCCCTCGTGGTACTTGATTCATAAAGGTGGTTAGAAGTTCTCCTTTTTGGCGGAATTCTTCAGCATTTTTAGAATCAGCGAGTGTCTTTTCTCGTTTTTGTAACTTGGTCTGATTTCTTTTAATTTCATTTTCGACTCTTTTGATTAGAAGGTTTCCTTGCTGTTTTACACGATCTCTTTCAGCCTTTTCCAAATAAAAACCATCCAGTAGTTCACTTAAGGTGGAGTAAGTGGTGACTTCTGTTTGCTGTTTTTCTAAATGGCGGTAAAAAATCGGCGTGAAAAATTCTTTATTTTCAGTTTTAGTGAAGGTAGGCTGTGTATACTGCGTTAATTCGTTGAAAAAAGTAGCCCAAATCCTCATTTTTTCGTCCGGCTTTTCATTTAGACGAAATGCTAATTCATCTGCTGTATCGCGTCCCAATCCTTGAAACTGGCTCTGCAGCGCTTTTCCAGTTAAGTTGTCCAAGGTAGAAAGACGATCAAAGACTTGGGCGTCATCGGTCGTGAAGGGATCTAGCACTTCTTGGTCGGGTGGGGCAACATAGTTTGCGCCTGGCAAAAGAGTGCGATAGGTATTTTGAGACAATCCGATATGCTTAATTGCATCTAAAATTTTTCCAGTGGTTTGATTTAGTAATAAAATGGTACTATGACGTCCCATCAATTCAACCACCAATACGATGTTTTCTAGATCGCCTAGTTCGTCGCGATGAGCAAACGTAAAATGAATAACCCGGTCATTTGCTACTTGTTCAATGGATTGTAAAATAGCGCCTTCTAGATATTTTCTTAGCATCATAACAAAATTAGGGGGCGTTGCTGGATTATCGTATTGCATCGTGGTTAACTGAATTCGAGCATAGTTGGGGTTAGCGGATAATAATAATTTATGATTTTTTCGTTGTGCGCGTATAATTAATACGATTTCTTGGTCGTAAGGTTGTTGGATTTTATGCACTCGGCCATTTTGTAATTGGTCAGCCAATTCACTTACCATCAAATGGGTAAATATACCATCAAATGACATGAGATTCCCTCGTTTCTTCAATTTGTCTTTGTTTATTATAACGAATTATAGGAAAGAAAACAAAATTGTAACACAAAAATAATACAATGTTTTTGTAATGGTGCTTGACGACAGGGTTTATTTATTGCTAGTATAAATTAAAATGACAAGTGTTAAAGCAGGTGTAAAAGGATCTATGATGAGTCAGTTGGTCAAAAAAATAAAAAGTAGTCTGCAAACTATAGGGAATGATTTTGCAGATGCCATTTATGCAAATAAAAAAAAGAGTATTGCATTTGTAATTGTGGGGCTTTTAGTTGTGACAGGGTTAACTTTTTTTATGTTAACAATGAATACCCAAATACGTGCTGCTCAAATTGATAATTTGATTTATGAAGAACTTCCTACTAAAAAAATGGTTCCTTTTTCTTATGATCAAGGAGACGCAATCATTCATGAGAAAAAAGCTATTTCTGTGATGTTTGCTAAACCTAATCAGCCTGATACCAATCAAGCAATGAAAATTATTAAGGATAAGGATAAAGAATTAAATCGAAATTTTTATTATTATCCATTGGTTTATCAAACAAGTGAAGTTGCCAATACTTACGATTTAGCGCCTGATGAAGTGACGTTTATTTTTTTTCAAAATGGGAAAGAAAAGAATCGCTTTGTGCTGAGTTCAATTGATAACCCGGAGGAAAATTTTATCCCCGAACTAAATCGATTGCCTATGTGGAACATAAAAGCACAAGAAAATTAAAAAAAGAGTTGACGTGCTTATTTGAATCAGTTATGATTGTTTCAAATTAACTAACAAGGAGGATCTATCATGCAAAACGTTCGTGTAATTAAACCCACACAAACTTGGCAAAGCTGGTGCAAAACGTTGTATTGATAGGTCTTTATTATATCCTATAGATACAACTTTTTAGAAGAACACTCTAAAGTTTTGTATCTATGCTGGTCTACATATATGAAATCGCCGCATAGATCTTTCATCTATGCGGCTTTTATTGTCAAGACAATTGCCGCAATGACAGTTGTCTTTTTTATTTGGGTGGAAAAATTTTACAGTGTTCTTTTCTTACTCATACCAATAGAAAAGAGGAAAATAAATGAAAAATAGAGGACTTATTTTAACGCTTATTGTACTATTTGCGACACTTATTATTACCTTTGTTTTTGAAATTGGCAAAGGCAGCTCAGTTGAACAGACCCCTACTGAGGAAACAGACAAAACAGTGGGTATACTGCAATATGTAAGTCATCCAGCGCTGGATGAAATCAGACGTGGGATAGAAGATGGTCTGGAAGAATCAGGCTATATTCAAGGAGAAAATTTAACAATTGATTACCAGAATGGGCAAGCAAACCAAAGTAATTTAGATACTATGAGTCAGCAACTTGTCCAGCAAGATCCAGATGCTTTGGTTGGAATTGCAACACCTGCTGCTCAAAGTTTGGCTAACACAACACAAGATATTCCTACCGTCTTAGGTGCTATCACCGATCCTGTGGGAGCTAACTTAGTTGATGATATGGAAGAACCTGGCGGAAATATTACTGGGGTTTCGGATAAAGCACCAGTTGATCAACAGATGGAACTAGCCAAAGAGCTGTTACCAGATACTCAGAAAATAGGAATTTTGTATTCTTCCACCGAGGATAACTCAAAATACCAAGTAGCCGAAGCCACAGAAGAAGCAGAAAAAGCCGGCTTTGAAGTAGAAGATTATTCGGTTCCTTCTACGAATGAAATCACACAGACCGTACAGACTATGGGAGATGAAGTTGACATGATTTACATTCCCTTAGATAATACGATTGCTAATGCAATGCCTGCGGTAGTAAATGCAGCTAACCAAAAAAACACACCGATCATTCCTTCAGTGGATACGATGGTCGAACAAGGTGGACTGGCTACTATTGGGGTAAATCAATACGACTTAGGCGTTAAATCAGGAAAAATGGTAGCTGACATTCTTGATGGCAAAGCAGAACCTGCTACCACCCCGATTTATACATTTGACACTGGAGATGTCATTATTAATAAAGAACAAGCAGAGGAACTAAATGTTGACTTACCCGACTCTGTTACCGAAGACGCCACTTATGTAGAGGAGGAAGACGAATGATCATTTCATCGATTGGACAAGGGTTATTATGGAGTGTACTTGGTTTGGGAATTTTTATGACCTATCGAATCTTAAATTTCCCTGATATGACAACAGAGGGATCTTTTCCCTTAGGTGGAGCTGTTTGTGTGACGGCCATCATTAATGGCTTTACGCCACTGGTCGCTACTTTTTTCGGGGTTTTAGCTGGGATGTGTGCCGGGCTGGTTACCGGTTTATTATACACTAAAGGAAAAATTCCAGTGATTCTATCTGGGATTCTTGTGATGTCGGCCTTAAACTCTGTGATGCTGTTTGTCATGCAGTCACCGAATTTATCTTTATTAAATCAATCCAATGTCTTGGATATCTTTACGGATATGGATTTGCCCCCTAATTTTGACATTGTCTTCCTTGGGTTATCAGTAGTTATCGTAATCATTGCAATATTGTTCTTTTTCTTTAGTACTGAATTTGGCCAAAGCTACATTGCTACAGGGGATAATGAAACCATGGCGAAGTCTCTAGGTATCAAAACAGACCGGATGAAAATTACCGGCATCATTCTGTCAAATGGCGTAATTGCTTTAGCAGGCGCATTAATTGCTCAAAGTGATGGTTATGCTGATGTGAATAAAGGAACAGGTGTTATCGTTATTGGACTCTCTTCGATTATCATTGGTGAAGTATTATATGGAGAACTGACCTTTTTTGAACGGTTAGTGGCTATCGTAATTGGTAGTATTATCTATCAGTTATTAATTTTGTTAATCATCCGTTTAGGATTTGATACCACTTATCTCAATTTATTCTCTTCTATCGTCTTAGCACTATGCTTGTTGATTCCGCAATTTAAAGAAAAACTGCAGCTTAAAACAGGTTTTGAAAAGGAGGGCCAAAAATGACAGTACTGGAAATGCGTAACGCAGCTAAATTAATTAATAATGGTCCTAAAGAAAAAAAGACTTTATTGAATCATATCGACCTTTCAATTCAGAAAAATGAATTTATTACTGTATTAGGCGGTAATGGAGCGGGGAAAAGTACCTTATTTAACACGATTTCTGGTACAATGCCTTTATCTTCTGGTAAAATTTTGATTGAAGACAAAGACGTGACCCAGCTATCAGAAGAAAACCGTGCACCTTATATTTCTCGTGTCTTTCAAGATCCTAAAATGGGAACGGCTCCGCGGATGACAGTCGCAGAAAATTTATTGTTAGCAAAAGGTCGCGGCAAAAAGCGCCGTTTACGCTTGCGTCAATTAAAACAACATCAGGATAGTTTCTATCAATTAACAAAAGAAGTCGGCAACGGCTTGGAAAACCATCTGAATACCCCGGCAGGTAACCTATCGGGTGGACAAAGACAAGCTTTAAGTCTGTTAATGGCAACTATTCAGACACCCGAATTATTACTTTTAGATGAGCATACAGCAGCTCTTGATCCTAAAACATCTAAGCTATTAATGAACATCACAGCCCAACGGATCAAAGAACAACAGCTGACGTGTTTAATGATTACTCATCGCATGGAAGACGCATTACAATATGGTAATCGTATGATTGTTATGCAAAAGGGTGAAATTATTCAAGATTTAAATGAGCAAGAAAAAGCACAATTAACAATGCCTGATTTATTGCAGTTTTTTGAAGAAATTAATTGAAAATAGAAAAGACCGTAAAATCTTAAACTATTTAGTATTTTAGCTCTTTCTTTCACTGACGTAACTATCGATTTTTCATTTTTGCAGTTTTATTACCGAAATGGAGGACATTCTCGGAGAACAAATGGCTAAAACGTTATCCAAAAATGAAGAGACGGATAACGTTTTGGCTTTTTGTTGTCCGTCTTTGACTGTTTTCAAGAATTTTATGCTAATTTTCCCTTTTTTCGGATAACACTTTGACTTTTCCTTATTCGTCTTACTATTCTCGGATAGCGAATCCATTAAACGTTGTTCATCTTTGCAATCTCGGATAATGTTTCCACTGTTGATTCTTCAAATGGCAATGGTTTGTGTGTAATATGATTTTCAGAAGAGGTTTCTTGTAGTTTTATGATAACTTTTTCATCTGTTAAAAGATAGAATAAAAACTATCGTATCAGTATTTCTATTATCTCAAAAAAATGTACTTTCTTGTATAATCAAAAATAATTGTTGACATTTTCTTTTTTGCCACCTATACTAAGTTCAATCTCAATTCAGTTTGGAGCGATTATTATGATTAAAATAATGCAAATACAACTGAATAATTATTACTTTAGCTATTTTAGATAGGTTTGTATTCATAAAAGCATGGATACAAACACGACCAACGTTTGTATCTATGATGGCTAGGGCAATTTGAAGTGACAAAATAGGCCGCATAGATCGATAAAAATCTATAGCGAGCCGTAAATAATTTTTGATGACGTCTACACTGTATAAAGGTGTTCGCTATAGTTTTTTTGACTTAGCGGACGCCTTTTTTTATTATTTTTGAGATGATTTATTTAAAAAAGCAAGGAGGAAGCAAATGGAATTACAAATCAATGGAACCACCCAATTAGTCGGTTTTTTCGCACATCCTGCTAAACATAGTTTATCACCTAAAATGCAAAGTTTAGCTTTTCAGCTGACAGAGACTGATGCCATTTACCTTGCTTTTGAGATAAAAGAAGGGCAATTAGACAAAGCTCTTCAGTCCATTTTTACATTCAATATGCTGGGTGCCAACGTATCGATGCCGCATAAAACGGCTGTGTTGCCTTATTTAGATCATTATACAGCTGGCTGTGAATTAATTGGTGCGGCAAATACCATTGTCCATCGGAATCGGCAATTGTGGGGTTATAACACAGATGGCGTTGGTTTTATTCAAAGCTTGCAAGCAGCAGGGATTTCTTATCAAGGAAAAGCAATCACGATTTTAGGTGCTGGTGGAGCAGCGACCGCGATGATTAGTCAAGCTGCTTTAGATGGAGTAGCCAATATCCACGTTTTTAGCCGATTGGGTCCTCGTTTTGAGCAGATGGAGGAAAAAATCAAGGAAATTCATCGCAAAACGGCTTGTAAAGTAACATTAACCAACCTTTATGATAATGAGTGTTTACAAACGGCGATTCGTCACTCGGATATTTTAGTGAATGCCACAAGTGTGGGAATGCAGGAAAATGAATCTCCAATAAATGATTTCTCTGTTTTACGAAAAGACCTAGTTGTCTATGATGCGATTTATCAGCCTAGAGAAACTTATTTACTCAAACAAGCAAAAAAATATCAGGCGAGAACAATAAATGGCTTGGGCATGCTTTTATATCAAGGAGCCGCATCTTTTGAATTGTGGACTCATAAAAAGATGCCGATCGAAAAGATTCGTCCCATCTTGGACAAAGTTTAAGTATAGTAAAAACGGAGGGGTAACATGATTATTATAATGCAACCAAATGCAACAAAAAACCAAGTAGAAACAGTTATTGATCGTATTCAAGAGATAGGTTTAGATGTACAAATTAATCAAGGGAAAAAACAAGTCGTTTTAGGTTTAATTGGTGACACTAGAAGTGTTCAAGATGTGGCCTTTCGCAGTTATGAAGGGGTAGATACAACCATTCGAATTACCAACACGTATAAACTAACTTCCCGTGAATTTCACCCGCAAGATACCGTAGTTGACGTAGACGGGGTAAAAATTGGCGATGGTAGTTTTGTCACAATGGCTGGACCATGTTCAGTTGAGGGGCTTGAGCAAATTCGACAAACAGCTCGAATGGCTCAAGCAGGTGGCGCGAAAATTTTGCGAGGCGGTGCTTTTAAACCGCGTACCTCGCCTTATGCCTTTCAAGGTTTGGAAGAAGAGGGGCTAAAATACTTAAGACAAGCAGCTGACGAATTTGGTTTAAAAGTTATTACTGAAGTCATGGATGAAAGCCATATTGACTTAGTAGCACACTACAGCGACATTTTACAAATTGGTGCACGTAATATGCAAAACTTCAAATTACTAGCTTCTGTGGGCAAAACTGGCAAACCTATCGGATTAAAACGGGGGATTTCCGGTACAATTAATGAGTGGCTTAATGCAGCAGAGTATGTTGCAGTCTCCGGTAAGAGCCCAGTTATTTTTATTGAACGGGGCATTCGTACTTTTGAAGATGCCACCCGCAATACTTTTGATCTGAGCGCTGTCCCATTGATTAAAAAAATGAGTCATTTTCCTATTATTGTTGATCCTAGTCATGGCACTGGCGTTTGGGATTTAGTTCCACCAATGGCTCGTGCTGGAGTTGCTACAGGAGCTGATGGGATGATCGTTGAGATTCATCCGGATCCGGAAAATGCTTGGTCAGACGGGCAACAATCCTTAAATGAAAAAACTTACCAAAAGATGATGCAAGAAATTGAAATCATAAGTGCCGCCATGAATCAAATTAAAGCATTGGAAAATAGTAGTGTCAGGGGGTAAAACATGGAACTGACGATTGCATTAAAAGACCATGAATATCAAATAAAAATGGAGCGAAATAGTTTAATACAAAGCGGTGCTTGGATAAAAAAGATCTGGCAAAAGCAAAAAATAGCGCTTATTACAGATCGTACGGTGGATCAGATCTATACGCAAAAAGTGCAAAAATCGCTTAACGAAAATGGCTTCCAAACAACAGTTATGGTGGTTCCTACAGGTGAAACGAGTAAGTCTTTAGAAACTGCTGATTTTCTTTATACGAAGTTGGCGCAAAATAGCTTTACTAAAAGCGATGGGATTATTGCACTGGGTGGTGGTGTTATTGGAGATTTGGCAGGATTTGTAGCTTCTACTTATATGCGAGGAATTCATTTTGTACAAATGCCTACGACTTTATTAGCTCAAGTTGATTCAAGTATTGGCGGAAAAACGGCAGTTAATACGTCAGCCGCTAAAAATTTAATTGGCACATTTTATCAGCCAGATGGTGTTTTAATTGACCCAGATGTTTTAGCTACTTTACCACAACAACGTTTAAAAGAAGGCATTGCTGAAATTGTGAAATCAGCCGCGATTGCAGATCTCAATTTGTGGCAAACGCTAGTAAATCTAAAAGATGCTGCTGATTTAGAGCAACATGCTGAAGATGTAATTATTCCAGCTTTAAAAGTAAAAAGAAAAGTAGTTGAAGAAGATGAATTTGATCAAGGACAGCGTTTAATTTTAAACTTTGGTCATACCATTGGCCATGCAATTGAGAAAACAGCGGGCTATGGTGCTATCAGTCATGGTGAAAGTGTTGCAATTGGAATGGTAAAAATCACAGAATATGCCGAAAAGATCGGTATGACTCCCAAAGAAACAACACAAAAATTACGGAAAATGTTAAGAAAATTTGATCTACCAGTTGAATTTGCTGACTTTGATCCAGTACAAATCAATAAAGCCATCACTCATGATAAAAAGGTCCGAGAAAGCCAATTAAATATTATTTTATTAGAAAAAATCGGCGAAGCTAAAATTATACCTATCTCATTAGAAAAGTTCAAAGAATATTTGTAAAAGGAGTAAACAATTATGCGTTATATTACAGCAGGAGAGTCTCATGGTCCCGAATTGACCGCGATTATCGAAGGGTTACCAGCGGGGATGCCTTTAACCGTTGAAGATATTAATCAAGAACTTGCTCGACGCCAAGTCGGCTATGGCCGCGGCGGGAGGATGTTGATTGAAAGCGATCAGGTTCGAATTACTTCAGGTTTGCGCCATGGAAAGACCCTGGGATCTCCCTTGACGTTAGTTATTGAAAATAAAGACTGGAAAAATTGGAGCAAAGTGATGGGGATAGAAAATGTCCCTGAAAAGCAGAAGAAAATACGCCGAGTGGCTCGTCCACGGCCCGGCCATGCGGATTTAGCAGGTGGCATGAAATATCATCAACAAGACTTGCGTAATGTATTAGAACGCTCCTCTGCTCGAGAAACAGCCATGCGCACAGCAATTGGAGCAGTTAGTAAAAAGTTGTTGAAAGAACTTGGTATGGAGGTTGCTGGGCATGTACGCATCTTAGGCGGTATTGAAGCGGCAGTTCCAGAAGAAATTTCAATTAAAGAAATTAAAGAAACAGCGGAAGCCTCTGATGTGAGAGTGATTGATGCTACCGTAGAACAACCAATTCGTGATTTAATTGATCAAACAAAGAAAAAAGGCGATACCATTGGTGGGGTGGTAGAAGTTTTAGTAGGTGGCGTTCCTGCTGGACTTGGCAGCTATGTGCAATGGGATAAAAAATTAGATGCTAAGATCGCACAAGCTGTAGTTAGTATTAATGCCTTCAAAGGCGCGGAATTTGGTGTGGGCTTTCAAGCTGGAAAACTTCCAGGTTCTGCAGTAATGGATGAAATTACTTGGGATGAAGAAGATGGCTACACTCGTCGTTCAAATAACTTAGGTGGTTTTGAAGGCGGTATGACCAATGGTGAGCCCATTGTTGTCCGAGGTGTGATGAAGCCCATCCCTACTTTATATAAACCATTGAAAAGTGTTGATATTGATACGAAAGAGCCCTATAAGGCCAGCGTTGAACGTTCAGATAGCACGGCGGTTCCAGCAGCTAGTGTAGTTTGCGAGAATGTCGTTGCAACAGTTATTGCCCAAGAAGTTTTAGAAAAATTTTCCAGTGATTCATTTGACGAATTACAGCAGGCAATAGCCGATTACCGAAATTATTTAAAAAATTACTAGGAGATATCAATATGACCAAACAAACAATCATGATTATTGGCCTGGGTTTAATTGGCTCTTCTTTAGCTGTATGTATTAAAAAAACACATCCTGTTAGTTTCTTATATGGTTGGGACAATTCAAAAGAAACTAGCCAAACAGCTCAAGAGACTAAGATTGTTGATCAAATACCTGAAAATTTTGCCAAAGCAGCTGAAAACAGCGATATTATCGTGTTAGCAGTACCGGTACAAACGGCGCAGCATTATTTAGAAGAGTTAGCCACATTGAATTTAAAAAAAGAAGTGTTGATTACCGATACCGGGAGTACGAAACAAAAAATCGTTCATACGGCGCGTTCTTATAAATTAAATTTTATTGGAGGGCATCCAATGGCAGGTTCTCATAAATCAGGAATTTTAGCTTGTGATGCAAACCTTTTTGAAAATGCTTATTATATTTTTACCCCGACAAAAAAAGAACAAACAGAACAGATCCAACGGTTAAAAGAATTGTTTTCGGGAACACGGGCTAAATATGTATTGCTAAAACCTAAAGAGCATGATGAAATTACGGCGATGTTAAGTCATTTACCACATATTATTGCTTCAGGGTTAGTGAATCAAGCAGACCACTTTAATCAAAAGTATCCACGTGCTAAGCAGTTAGCTGCAGGCGGTTTTCGTGATATCACTCGGATTGCTTCGTCTGACCCGCAAATGTGGACGGACATTTTATTAAGCAATCGCCATACTTTGTTGCAAATGATCACTCAGTGGCAAGCGAAAATGGACGATATTTCTTTTTGGTTGGAAACTGAAAATGCCGAGCAAATTTATCATTTTTTTGCAAATGCAAAAGATATGCGTGACCGGTTACCAGTTGACAAAAAAGGTTCTATTCCAGCTTTTTACGATTTATTTGTTGATGTCCCTGATCGTCCGGGAAGCATTGCCGAGATTACTAGTTTATTAGGAAAAACACAGATCTCTCTAACAAATATTAAAATTCTAGAAACACGGGAAGATATCATTGGCGTCTTGCAATTAACCTTTAAAAACGAAACAGATTTAATAGCAGCAAAAACACACATCGAAAAAGAAACCGACTATCATTGTCGTTTGCAATAGGGGGGAAAATGATGCAATTAATACAAACCGATTATTTGCAAGGGACCATTGTTGTACCACCAGATAAATCAATCGCTCACCGCAGTATTATGTTTGGCGCAATAGCTGATGGGAAAACCACGATTAATAACTTTTTACGTGCGCAGGATTGTTTGAGTACTCTTCATGCCCTGCAAACTTTAGGCGTTCCAATTTATGATAACGGACGGACGATTACTATTACTGGAGTAGGTTTTAACGGATTAAAAGCAGTTAATGAGCCCATTAATGTGGGAAATTCTGGAACAACTATGCGATTGCTTTTAGGCATTTTAGCGGGGTCATCTTTTGAAACCACACTTTTAGGCGATACTTCATTAAACAAACGTCCGATGGAGCGGGTCATGTTACCTTTAAAAAAGATGGGCGCAGTATTGAAGGGGATAAATCATAGCGAGTTTCCTCCGATTACTGTTACAGGCCAGTCTAAGTTAAAACCGATTGAATATCATATGCCAGTTGCTAGTGCCCAAGTGAAGTCTGCTATTCTTTTTGCAGCATTGCAGACTGAAGGTGAGACCAAAATTATTGAAAAAGAAATTTCTCGTAATCATACAGAAGAAATGATCACTCAATTTGGTGGAAAAATCCATACTAACGGAAAAACAATTACGATTTGTGGCCCCCAACAATTGAAAGGACAAGAGGTAAAGATTCCCGGTGATATTTCCTCTGCTGCTTTCTTTTTAGTGGCAGGAGTAATTGTTGCTGATAGTGAAATTACTTTAAAAAATGTCGGTCTCAATCCTACGCGTACAGGAATTATTGATGTCATGAAAAAGATGGGCGCAACTATCCAATTTGAGGCTATTGATCAAGTCAATCAATCTGCTACACTGATTGTAAAAACTTCTCATTTAAAGGCAGTAACAATTGAGGGAGCGCTAATTCCTCGTTTAATTGATGAATTACCGATCATTGCTTTATTGGCAACCCAAGCTGAAGGAACGACAGTTATCAAAGACGCGCAAGAATTAAAAGTAAAAGAAACAAATCGGATTGATGCAACGGCGCAAGAATTACAAAAAATGGGAGCTAAAATTAAGGCGACTAGCGATGGTTTGATCATTGAAGGGAAGACAGCTTTGCATAGCGCCAACGTAGCTAGTCATGGAGACCATCGCATTGGCATGATGTTACAAATTGCGGCACTTGTCAGCAAAGGAAATGTAGAGTTAGATAACCCAGAAGCAATTGCTATTTCGTACCCTGATTTCTTTCAAGATATAAAACATTTGGTAAAAAGGAAGTGATACTGATGGAAAATATTGTTTTGATTGGTTTCATGGGCGCCGGTAAAACAACAATTGGACGTCTTTTAGCACAAAAACTTAACTCTAAACAACACGACTTTGATGAAATTTTAGTTGAACAAATTGGTATGAGTATTGCCGATTATTTTGATCATTTTGGCAGTGAAGCATTTCGTGAAATTGAAACGAAAGTTTTACAGCAAAGTTTACAATTAAATGGCATTATTTCTACAGGCGGAGGGATCGTCTTAAAAGAAGAGAACCGACAGTTTTTGCAGAATAATCCGAATGTCATTTATTTACAGGCGAATTTAGATGAACTGGTTCACCGGGTCGTATTGGATAAACGAAATGTTCGCCCATTAGCAACTTCGAAATCTCCGGATGAAATCCGCGAAGTTTATCTTCCTCGAGTTCCATTGTATGAAGAAAGCGCCAAGTTTGTGATCGATACGACCGAAAAAACGCCAGATGCAATTGTCCAAGAAATTTTAGATAAAGTAGAGGTAATTTAAATGAAAGTTGGTTATTTAGGTCCCAAAAGTTCGTTTACTTTTCAAGCAGCTAGTGAACTTTTTGCAGAAGACACATTAGTGCCTTTTGCTTCTATTCCGCTGACTCTCGAACAGCTTGAAGCTAAGAAAATCGATTTTGCGGTAGTGCCCATCGAAAATTCATTGGAAGGCTCGGTTCACGCCACCGTTGATCATTTATTTGGTCAATCTTCCATTACAGTTAAAGAAGAAGTGATCTTACCCATACGACAGCAATTATTAGGAACGCATTCAATGGAACAACCGGAAAAGATTCTTTCTCATCCCCAAGCCCTTGCTCAAACAAAACAGTATTTAAAAAATCATTATCCAGGGGTTCCTTTAGAAGCAGTAAGCTCGACGACTTTTGCAGCGCAATATTTAGCAAAACATTCTAGAGAAAAAGTTTTAGCCATTGCTTCTGAAAAAGCCGCTCAAGAATATAATTTAAAAATTATAGCAGCAGATATCCAAGATAATGTCATGAACCAAACTCGTTTTTGGGTTTTAAGTACTGAAAAGAAAAAAAAGAAAACAACTAATCAGCAAAACAAAAAAGCGACTTTATTTATCACGCTACCTGCTAATCTACCTGGCGCGCTTCATCAAGTATTAGCAGCTTTTGCTTGGCGTGAAATTGATTTAGCAAAAATCGAATCACGTCCATTGAAGACACATTTAGGAGAATATTTTTTTATCATTGATATAGTATTAAATGAAAATGAAGCCTTACTTGAAAATGCTATTACAGAAATCGAATTATTACATGCTAAAGTACAATGGGTAGGTAGATATCCGATAAATAAATTTACTTAAAAACAATGCCGTTTGCATTGTTTTTTTGTTAAAATGTCTTTAAATCATTTAATTCTGTTATTTTTCTTTTGTTTTAGAGCATAAGTATTGTATGCTATTAAATGAATAACGGTTTGGAAGGAGAAACAAATGAGCCGGATGGATAGATATAGAAGTGAAGAAGAAAAAGTACAACGGTCATCTCGTCAAAACTCCAATGGAAATATTTTTGCTCGTAGATCACGTACTCATTCGCATAATGAAGATAATAATTATACAGATGAGTATGAGCAAAATTATCAAGAGGATGGGCAACAGGTTGATTACGATTATTATGAAGACATGAATGGTCCAAATGATGAACCCTACATATCAGGCGGATCACAAGGAAATAAACCTCCCAAGAAACCTAAAAAATCACGAAAAAGAAAAAAGCATCGATTCTTACGATTTATTTTTACATTCTTAATCTTGTTAATTGCGTATTCCGGGGTTTCATTTTACTTGGGGCAAAAAGCAGGCGAAGCAGAAGATAGCGATGATTTACCAGAAACTGAAACATTCAATGGGTTTTCAGACGCTGATGGTGCCCATAATATTTTATTAATCGGCAGTGACAGTCGTGGTGAGGAAAATGCTAGAGCGGATACCATTATGGTTTTACAATTAGATGGGCCTGCTAAAAAACCTAAAATAGTCTCTTTCATGCGTGATACTTACGTTGATATCCCTGGTGTAGGTGGTAACAAAATTAATGCTTCTTATGCTTATGGAGGGGCTGATCTTGTGCGACAGACAGTGTCACAAAACTTTGGTATTGATTGTCAATATTATATGACACTCAACTTTCAAACATTTGAAAAAGTGATTGATACCTTATTTTCTAATGGTGTGGATATTGACGCTGAAAAAGACATGAGCAAAAATTTAGAAGTGCCTATTAAAAAAGGCCCTCAAAAAATGGACGGATTGACTTTGCTGCAATATGCGCGCTTTCGGATGGATGAAGAAGGAGACTTTGGACGTGTTCGTCGCCAACAACAAGTAATTTCTGCTGTGTTTAGCGAACTAAAGAATCCTATTGCATTATTTAAATTACCTTATGCTGCAGGAAAAGCAATGGGGTATTCTGCCAATGATATACCGATGAGTTTTCTCGCTAAAAATAGCTTTTCGATTACCAAAGGAGCTTCAGGCGTTGATCGCCTAAGTGTACCGGTTGATGATACTTGGAGCTATGGACAAAGCTATGACGGAAGTAGTGTCTTAATGGTAGATCAGCAAGCAAACCAACAAGCAATTCAAAATTTTCTTGCAAAATAATAACAAGTGGTTCCAAATGAACAATCATTTATGCTATTATAAGTGCTGAAGTATGAAAAATGCTTGAAACGAGGATGAATGATGAAATTAGCAATTGTCACTGATAGTACGGCTGTCTTACCCGAGAAAATAAAGACACATCAAGATTTATTTGTGATACCCATTCCAGTTATTTTGGATGGTAAAGTTTATAATGAAGATGTTGATATTGAAGCCAATGAATACTACAAACTAATGAAAAAAAGTAAAGAGTTCCCAACAACTTCTCAACCAACTTTTGGCGAAACATTGACTTTATACAAGAAATTAAAAGAACAGGGATATGATACGATCTTAAGTATCCATTTATCTTCAGGAATTTCAGGATATGTCACCAACCTTAATAGTATAAAAGATAGTGTAGAAGGTGTAAAAGTTATCCCTTATGATTCTAAAATAACGAGTATGCCTATGGGTCATATGGTTGAAGCGGCTTTGGATATGTTGGATGCTAAGAAAACGTTGGATGAAATTTTAGACTACTTGGATATCATTCGAGCCAGTACTTATGCTTATTTAATCGTAGATGATTTGAACAACTTGGTACGGGGGGGACGTTTGACCAATGGCGCTGCCCTCCTAGGCGGATTGTTAAAAATTAAGCCAGTGTTAACGTTTGAAGATGGAAAGATAGTATTATTTGAAAAAATAAGATCGATTAAAAAAGCCCTCCGACGTTCTGAAGAAGTGATAGGAGAGCGCGAAAAAGAAATTGAACGTCCTGTAAAGTTGTATGTTATTCACGGCAATAATCTAGAATTAGCGAAAAAAGAAAAAGCTCGACTTGAAAAAACGTATTCAAACATCACAGTCGAAATTGGTCATTTTGGACCGGTAATCGGGACTCATTTAGGTGAAAAAGCAATTGGCTTTGCCATATGTGCTAAATAAAAAAGCAGAGAGCATTTTGCTTTTTTATTATTAACCATAATATAATTATGTAAACTAAACAGCTATTATTATAAAATAACGCACAGAAGCTATATTCAACTTCTGTGCGTTTATTATTTTTCATTAATTAGTTTTTATATAATAAAACTTTGTCTTCTGGGAAAGTAGGGAACTTATTCATAGGGACTTCCCAGTCTTGTTTTGGTATAGAAAAATCATAACCATTAACTAACTGGTTACTAAAGACCCGCAAAGTATGCAAGGTAATCCACTCACCAGCACAACGGTGCATTGCGCGGAAATCGCCGCCGCCTTGAGCAATCATTTCATATTCTTCATCGTAAGAGATTTGTTTGGTTCGTCCTACATAACGATCAATTTCAAATGATTCAGGATCTTTTATAGAGCGTCCATCGTGATTTGTTCCAAAAAGATCTAGAACAACCCAGCTGCCTTCAGGTATTAGATAACCATCGATTTCAACATCTCTTATGCTGATAGCAGGGACCATAGGGAAAAATGGATAGTAACGACGTAACTCTTGGATAAAGGAATCTTGCAAATGATCGAAGTTTTGTTTTAATTCCTTATAAACATTATTTGGTCCAAATAATGCATGTCCCATCAACGCCACCCAAACAGTAATCGCAACAGTCGGTCTAATAATATTTAAGAAGTCCACTGCAGCAATATTAAGGGGTAGGCGTTCTCCATCAACATCTGTTGCTTCAGCAAAAGCATATAGTGGGACGTTTTCTTTGCCTGGAACTGGGTTCTTGCGCGCTTCTTCAAGCAGTTCTTGTGCCCATTTTTCAGCTTTTTTCCGGCCTTCTAACCCTTCTATGTGCTGGCTTACAGAATTTACAGTGCCTTCAAACATATTAACTTGCGTATCGGCTAATTCGTCGATTTCTTCAGGAGAATATTCACCCAAATTAACGCCTGCCCATTTACAAATCGCTTTAAAAAGTACATTTTTAGTTAAATGATACAATTCAAATTGACCTGTTTGCGCATCTAATTCTTGGGTTAAGGTTTCTTCCAATATTTTCCGGTAGTCTTCCATACGATCAGGTGTCATCAAATCCATAAATACGCTTTTACGTTTATAATGCTCTTTTCCATCTAGCGTTTGTACGCCACCTTCACCTTGAAGTGTTTTTAAAATAGGGGTTGGCATAGCTTTATCACGTTTGAAATTTTCAGCATCATAGAATTTTTTAGCTGCATTTTGTCCATAGACAGCAATAATTTCTTGGTTCAAAAGAGAAGCTTTTACAACGGGAGCGTCAACTTCTTTGCGTAGCTCACTCAAAACTTCATAACCTGCGTTATAGAGGTCTTTGACTTCTCTTAATTTGACTTTTGTTTCAGGAACTTCTTTGAATGCCATTTTCAATATTCCTCCTTGTCATTTGGTTACAATTTCAGTTTAACGTATTTTGGAAATGGAAACAAACATTTGTCATTTTATTAGAGGCTTTTCTTTTTCTACTTTTCCGCTATAATTTAAAAGGAAGGGAGTGAGGAAAAGTGATTTTTGTTTTAGTAAATCTTGTCCTGTTTTTTTCCTTAGGGCTGATTGTTTTTTATACAGAGAAAATTCGCACTTTAAATAGTAGTACGTATGATCCTGTGGTGCAAATCTTTAAAAGATATCCAGTATTAAATGCTTCATATAAAGAAGCTGAACTAAACTACTCAACTTTTCCGATTCCTGGCTTATTAAAAACGCAAACATTGGAAAAAGAAACGAAAAGCTTAGATGATTGCTATGGCATGACCCCACAAGGATTGGCAATCACTGAAAATTATTTATTTATTTCAGCTTACTGTTCTAGTCATGAGCACCATTCTGTTATTTTTATGCTCGATAAAAAAGAAGCAAAATACTTAAAAACGATTGTTTTAAAAGACCGAACTCACGCTGGAGGACTAGCCTATGATGCAGCTCATCATTGTTTGTGGGTTTCGGCTGTCGCAAAAGATCACGGCCGAGTTGCGGCCATTTCTATGGATGACATTTTAAACTATGACATGACGCTTGACGACAAACCTATTAGATATCGTCATACAGTTGATTTTCCCTCAATTTATCAGGCTTCATTTATCACAATGAATGAAGGTTCATTACTTGCAGGGAACTTCGATAAAAGGGAAAATGGGACGGTTGCCAATATTTCGTTTGTTGAAGAAGAAACGTTTGATGTTGTTCAAGAGAAAAAAGAAGAGGTTATCGTTCCAAAAAAAGCACAAGGAATAGTGTTCTATAAAGATTATTGTTTAGTGTCACAATCATTCGGACCCTTTCAATCTAAAATTTACGTTTTTTCAAGCGAACAATTTTGTACCGGCTTGTTAAACAAAAGCACAGCTGTGCAAACTATAAAAGCACCACCTTACCTTGAACAAATTGCTGTTTTTGGTGACCATTTATATTTGATTTTTGAAAGTGGCGCTGCGAGTTACCGTGAAAAGACTGCAAAATTTCTCACAGAAGTTGTTGCTGTACACTTACCAACTTTACTTGAGGTAGAAAAATAAGGTGTTTATTACAGGAGAATTGAAATGTACATTAGAAAGTATACTTTCACTGATAAAAAGGCAGTCATTGAAATGATCAAGCAAACAATCCAAACAATTAACAAAAATGATTATGACGAAAATCAATTAAAGGCCTGGTCGAATATCGATGAAAGCTCATGGACAGATTCTGTGAAGGAGCACCAAGCAATTGTTATGGTGAGTGATAGAAATAAAATAGTTGGTTTTGCTGATATGGATAACGATGGCTATTTAGATCGTCTATTTGTTCATAAAGATTTTCAAAGAATGAGAATAGGGGATAAGCTGGTCAACGATTTAGAAGAAAAGAACACAGGCAAAAAGTTTTCAACGTTTGCTTCTATCACAGCAAAACCCTTTTTTGAAGCGCTAGGATATAAATTAGTTAGGAAAAACGTTGCTCCTGTACGCGGTCAGCAACTTGAAAATTATTATATGGAAAAGTAAGTTTATTTTCTTAATAAATTTATTAAATCTACAGGCGTTTCTAAAATAAAATCTGCTTGCGCAAACTCCGTATGGGACTTTGCGCCCCAGTTGGCTACTGCAAATTTTATTCCCGCGTTTTGTGCACTGTCCATATCAGAAACTGCATCTCCCACATAAATTGCTTCAGCAGGCTGTATGCCTAATTCACTTAAAGCAAGTTCCATAGGTTCCGGATCTGGTTTGTGCCTTTGTGTGTCCGAAGCCGTTATAAAAACATTAAAGTATTGGTTTAATTCAAAACGGTCAAATTCATCTTCCATTTGTTGTGTAGTTTTAGAAGTAATAATCCCAGTAGTCTTTTTCATTTGCAGCAGTTGTTTTAAGGCTTTTTTGACTCCAGCAAACACAGTGACTTCGTCTGAAAATTGCTTAATCTTTTTTGCCCAAAATTCGTGTAAATAAGCGAGGTCAGAAGTAGAGCTAGTAAACTTTTTTAAAGCTACCTTACCTGGTATACCTAAAACATATTCCAATTCATGAGTCGGGATTGTTAAATTCTTTGTTTCTTTCAATGTCTGCTGCAAAGATTTGATAATGACTGACTCTGTATCCAGAATTGTCCCATCAACGTCAAATAGTACAGTAGTGATCATTTGGTCGCCTCCTAAGAATAAATAATTTGGACCTGTTTACGTTCGATAATTTCTTTTAACTCGTCCGAGAGTAATTGATTGGTTACGAGAGTGTCGACTTCTGCAAAATCAAAAACTCGAAAATTATGAGCTAAGTTCAATTTTGTTTCATCAATTAATAAAACGACTTGATCTGATTGAGCTCTAATTTTTGCCTTATAATCAATATCCTCTTCGTAGGCGTAATAAATGCCGTTGGTGTTTATACCAGCAGCGCTAAGAAAAGCAAAATCAAAATGGTAATCCTCAAGTTCCATGAGTGGTTTTGTGCCAACCACACTGCGTTTTTTGCGATCAATATTACCACCAAGTATTCTTGTTTTACAATCTGAGTTTCTAATGAGTTGGTCAGAGATATCTAAAGAGTTTGTTACAGCAAACAACTCAGAATTATTCGCTAAATGTCGAGGGATAAAACTAATCGTCGTAGAGACATCTAAAAATATTAGCTTTGTATCTTTGACAAACAAAGCAGCAACTTTCGCTAATTGATCCTTTTCCTTATCAAGATCCTGTGCACGATCCAGATATTCATCTAAACGATTAAAAGAATGGGGGAGGCTAATGCCACCATAAGTGCGGTCAACAGCATTGGTTTCCGCCAATTTCACTATATCTCTTCTTGCAGTATCTCTAGATGAACCTGTCAGTTCAATAATACCCTTTAAACTTAAAGTTTCTTCTTTTTCAAGTTCTTCTAAAATAAGACTAAGTCGTTCTTTTTGAATCATTTTATCATCCCAGTACATTTAAGTTATTTTAAGCTTATAAATATTATAACTTAAATAAGCATAAAAAGAAAGCGCTTAAAAAAGTAACAATTAGTAATAAACAAAAAATATAGATTTAATTCCATCAATAAAATTTATTTCAACTAGCTTTTAATGTATGTGAGATACATGTTAAAGCCGTAGGAAATTTAAAATAAACAATAGAAAGAAATTTGTATGGCTTAAAAAGTTATTATGGATGAATCGAATAGATAATTAGTAAAACAAAGATAAGAATGCAGTAATTGCAACAGAATTATTTAAATGATAGAAAACTTATTGTGAGAAAAGTGAATTTTGAACAAAATATAGATTAAGACAGCATAATTTTAGCTTGAAAGTCGTGAAAATACGAAGATATTTAGATGGTATTGTTGAAAGATATCCATTAACAACTTTGTATAATATATATTATGTAAACTAGGATATAAGATTTCTAGAATACTTATTATAAAACATACATATTTGTTATCCTCCCTTTTCTAAACTTATATTCGTTATTCATCGATTTTTTTCCTTCCTCTAGGTAAATAATCATAAATTGCTTCTCGTAATGTTTCAAAACTCAATTGCGTGTAGTAATTTGTTGAGCTTACATTTTTATGGCCAAGTAAGACTTGAAGATACAGAATATCCATCTTCTGGTTTATTAAATAAGCAATCATACTTCTTCTTAATTTTAATGGATTAATATTGATTTGATAACGCTCACTAATTTCACGAAATAATTTAGTAATATAATGAGAAGTAACTTTTGCGCCTCTGTTTGTAATTAACAAAAAATCATGATTTTGTTTAAAACTTTCCATTTTAGATTTTCGAAAATCGTAATAACTATAGTATTGCTCATATAAGTAGTTATTTCCAATAAGAAAACGTTTGTCCCTTGATGAATAGAAATAAATAGTTTTATTTTCCAAATTTGTTTTATTATTTATTTTTAAACTAAGGATTTCATTTGTTCTTGCTACAGTTGCAATAAACATGTTTAATAAATAACGATCAGGAAACATAAGATTTTTGTCATCATCTATTTTAGCGAGAAAAGCTAACAGTTCCTCTTCATATAAAATATCTTTTGAAGGTTGTCTATGATAACGAATATTTGTATATGCAAAGGGATTTTCTTTTATAATATTTCGATATACATAAAAATCTAAAAAATTAGAAATGGTATTTGTTTTTTTATAAACTGTACTTTTGCTATTTTTATGCCACATGGATTCTAAATAATCATATTGTTCTTTTTTTGGTATTATCAGGTCTTCTTTTGAGGATAGATAAGAATTAAATTCAAGTAATATCCCCTTTTTGAAATTAATCGTTGTTTTAAAAAGCTTTCTTTTCCGTTGGTTAATTAAATAGTAATTAATGAGTGTAGAATTTTTCATTTTGAACTCTCATTCCCTCGATCGTTTTCTTGTTTGAAATCGATTGGGTCTATTTCAAATGGCAGACCTTTACGTAACACAACTTGCCGGTAAAAAACCGTTAATGCAGTAGAACGATCTAGACCTAAGTCTGTTAAGATTTCTTCCGCTTGAGCAATTAACTTTTCATCCTCTTTATCGATTGGTATTTCAATTATTTCTTTCATAATTATTGCACCCCTCACTCTCATTTAAAAAAATAACGCTGGAAGTTTTTCTAAAACTAAATTAAATTTTACTGTTGTTTAAATTTTCATTCATGTTTATCACCTCCATCAACATTTTAGTAATTCAAAATTTTTTTAAATAAATTGTTGGATAAGCACTGCTTATCCCTGTTCAATCAAGCTTTTAATAAAAAAAGCACCTCTACCCCCCTTTATTTGGTAGAATGAAGTTGACTAAAAGCTACACAAAACCAAAAAGAAAAGGTGATAGAGATGTCAACTTCATTATACCCAGAGCTTTGGGAAATTATCAATACACAACAACAATTTATTGCGCTTTTGGTTTATCAACTAAGTTCGATTTACGCCAACTCTAAAGCGCCCAGGCCAACGGATATCGCAGACTTAGATTATCAAAAAATGACGGTCGATGAACTTCCAAAAGTGGTGGAGATGGAAAAGCTCGATTACAAAGAACTTCTGCAGGAACACCTTCACCAAACAGGGAAACCATTAAAACCTGTGCAACGCCGTGCGAGTTCACCGACCGTTTCTTCCGCCATTCACTGTCCACGTTGCCAGGCGCCTGCAGACTATCTCTACTTGAACAACGGGAAAAGTAATAACGATCAGTATTTATGCAAGGTATGCGCTAATTTATTCAACTACAAGAATCGCTATACCAAAGAGGTGATCTTTCAATGTCCTCATTGTGAGAAAAACCTAGTCAAAATCAAAGACCGTAAAGGATTCGATATCTATAAATGCCTGAATAAAGCCTGTCCTTATTACAAAAAACGTCTTAAGAGCCTGTCAAAAAAAGAATTAAAGCAGTTCAAGAAAAACAAATCGCTCTTCAAAATGCACTATATCTATCGTAACTTCGATTTAACTTTATCTGATTTGGAAGCAGTCCCTGACTTTGAAACTAAGGTGCGGTTAAATAAGATCCACAGTTCCCCTTATGTGTTAGGGCTCATTCTCACCTATCATGTCAATTACGGACTGTCTGCCGAAAAAACAGCGGCCTTAATGTACGATGTTCATCAACTAAAAATCTCAGGCCAAACGATTCGTAACTATGCCCGGACAGTTGCGCATTGGGTCCAACCTTTGACTGATTATTATCCTTATGAGCTATCGGATCAATTTTGTGGAGATGAGACGTACATTCGTGTGCAAGGAAAATGGCACTATATCTATTTTTTCTTTGATGCGGAGAAAAAGATTATTCTCTCCCACCGTTATAACCGACACCGTGATACAGAAACGGCCATTAAAGCCATCCACGACGTGATTCGTCGTTTTAAACAGGTGCCTGATGCTCCCCAATTGGTCGTCGATGGTAATCCCATTTATAAGTTGGCTCAAGCTTTCTACGCTCAAAACGGAATCGACTTTGAAGTCATCCAAGTGATCGGTTTAACCAATAAGGATAAGGTCTCCCAAGAATACCGTCCTTTAAAACAGATCATTGAACGTTTAAATCGGACGTTTAAAGGAAATTACAAACCTTTAGGCGGTTTTCATTCAGGCGCTGGGCCTTTGGCTCACGTCACCTTATTTACAACCTATTTCAACTTTCTTAGGCCTCATGCCAAGCTAGAAAAGAACGTCCCCGTCTTATTGCCGGAACTAAACGAGTGTCCTGACATGCCACAAAAATGGGTCAAACTACTCCATATGTCAGAAAACTTTATCAAAAAGCGTCAAGCAAGTTAAATCAAGCTTTCGGCAACGGGTTGTCCTCAACGAGAATAGGCGTAGCGCACACTTGACCTGCCGAAAAAATGGCTTACACTCGCAGGGTGAGGGTGCGTTTAGTCTGCTTTCTTTCGTATAACTGGGCGCCCTCATTCATGACGCAAGCCATTTTGTAGGCTTGTCAAGTGCTATTCGCCAGCAGAAGTCTTTTCAAGCGAAATTACCTAATTTTTCCCCATTTTTTTCATAGATTATTTTGAGTTACCAACATTTTTCCCTTATTCAACAAAGAAATTATTTTGTTAAATCGACTTTGTTTCCAATAAGATAAATAATTATACCGCCGACCGTCATTGAAAGTAATTCGCCGATACCAATAATCAACCAGTTATAAAAGAACGGTAAATCATACAAAAACGTTAATTGTCCAGCAACTGTAAACATTGAAAGTGCAAAGACAATGGCAGTAATGACCATTTTGTATTTCATATTTTGAAGACGTTTTGTTAAGTGATGGTTAACGACTAAAACTAAAAACGTGCAGACACTTCCAAAAACAACATCTAATAAGCCATTCGGTGAGGATAAATTAGCGATAGCAACACCTAATGTAACTGCCCAAATATATTGTTTATTGTACAACGTTAAAAAATTGAACATCTCTGATAATCGAATTTGCACTGCACCAAAACTAATGACAGACAATGCCACTGTTACGACCACGTATAAACTTGTTACCAATGCCATTTTAGCTACTTCTTGTGTTGTCCAGTGAGTAACTGAACGTGTTTTTTCTTTATTCATGTCTATTTCTCCTTTGCAAGGACTTGCCTTGGTAATAACTGCGACCAAAGGATTGAAGTGTCACAGTGTGGAAAACCACTAGTTCTATGATAACGAAAAAGACTTAATTTGCAAACGTTTTTTTATTTTAACAACCAACCACCATCGACTGGTAGAATCGTTCCCTGCATATAACGAGAGCTTTCACTGGCTAAAAATAGTGTCACCGAAGCAATTTCTTCTGGCTGTGCCCAACGTTTAGCAGGCGTTTCATCAGCTACCCATTGAGCCATCGTACCTTCGCCTTCGAAATCCGCAGCATTCATTGGCGTTTGAATCGCTCCTGGCGCAATGCCATTGATATGAAGTCCTTTATCTGCATAATCTAATGCTAATTGTTTCGTAAAGCCGGCAATTGCATGTTTAGCTGAAGTATAGGCAATACCACCGCCTCCAGCAACAAAACTTGCCACTGATGCTATGTTAATAATCGTTCCAGAAGATTTTTTTACCATCTGCGGAATGATTGCTTTCGTTATGACAAACATACTTGTTAAATTGGTTGCTAGGACTTTTTGCCACAAGTCAATGTCAGTTTCTTCAATTGTTTGATAGGCATCTAAAATTCCGGCAGTGTTCAATAGAATCTCAATATCACCAAAATGTTGCTGACAAACTAAAACCGCTTCTTGACAAATATTTATTTGAGTTAGATCTCCAGAAAAAGATTGAAAGTGCGAGTCGTCGCTCAGTTTACCGAAGTCTGTCTGAATATCTACACCAAATACAAAACTACCAGCTTCTAAAAATGCGACCGCTTGTGCGTAACCAATTCCTGAAGCAGCACCTGTAATAAAAACAACTTTATCTTGAAACTCATTCATGCTTTCACAACTTTCCAATCCTCAGCTAAAAGATCGCAAACAGTTGGTGCAAAGACTGAAAAACCTTCATCAGATGTTTTAATCAAAAAATAAGGTGTTACTGGACAACCATCGTACTCTTCTTCTGAAACCAGAGTTACGTATAATTCAAAACCGCTCCAACCCTCGCGAATAATTTTTTTTCCTTGTTTTAATTTTGGTAAAATTTCCTCAAATGTCATTGTTATTCCTCCATTTTTTTACTAGTTGTAACATAAAACGAGCTAAAAATATCCATTCTAACAAATCATGTGTGCCAAATATATACACATTGGTAGTACAATGGTGTATAATAGAATTATCAATAAAAGGAGTGATCAATATGAGCGATAAAAACCGTAATGATACCCGTTTAAGCATTCGTATTGACGGTGAACTAAAAGAACAAGCTAAAGAAGTTTACAGTGAACTAGGTATGGACTTAACAACTGCTGTCACCATTTTTCTTAAACAATCTGTAAGAGAAAGTAGTATACCTTTCCAACCTCATTTAGAAAATCCAGATAATATTCAAGCGAGGCAGGAAGCAAATTCAGATAATCTTGAAACTTTCGATACAGTAAAAGAACTTATGGAGAGTTTAAATGCTGAAGACTAGATACACGCCACCTTTTTAAAAGAGATTATAAAAGATTAATGAAAAAACATTATAATCCAGAAAAATTTGAGCAGGTTCTAGAACTGCTAGTTCACAGACACCAAAGTGAACTAATCAGAATTTACAAAGATCACTCGTTGACAGGAAATTGGCAAGGTTTCCGTGAATTGCATATTGAAAAAGATTGGCTACTTATTTATAAGATTGACAATAATAAGCTTATCCTTACTCTCACTCGCACCGACAAACATGACGAATTATTATAACTAAGTAGATAATGAAGTAAGGTTCATTGTCTACTTAGTTTTTGTTTCTTTAATAGAAATGCAATGCTATTGCAATCGAAATGGCAAGTCATTCTCAACCCTTTGCCACATCAATCCAATTTTTAGCAGAAGAATATTTTTCTAACTCATCAGGTGTTAATTCCACTGCACTTTGACTATCTCCTGCTGCAGGATAGATCCAGTCAAAATTTCTCAGTGATTCATCTAAATAGACATCTACATTGGGCTTTATTGCAAAAGGACATACGCCACCAGGTGAATGTCCAATGGCTTGTTCAACAGAGTCTTTAGGAATCATTTTTGCTCTTTTTCCAAAAAAGGACTTATACTTTTTATTATCAACTCTAGCATCTCCTGCCATCACAATAAGAATGTTTTGACTTCCATTCAATGTAAATGACATTGTTTTGGCGATTTTTTCAGGTAAGCAGCCTAATGTTTGGGCCGCTTGTTCCACAGTAGCACTAGAACCAGTTAAAATCTTCACCCGATTTTCCAATCCTAGCGTGGAAAAATACTGTTTTACACGCTCTAAAGACATAAAACATTCCTACCTTTACTTCTAATCATCAAAATTTAACTTAATGAATACTTTACAATAAGAATGTCTGCAATTCAATTTCAAATTATTTTCTTTTTTGCAAAAATTTTACTTTTGCTCAAAATAAGATAAAATAAAACTTCATTCAGTAGGAACTTTTCGTTTCTGAGTTGAATGAAGTTTCATTTTATATCAAACGCTGATAATGTTGAAAAGCATAGTTATTAAAGCCACTTTCTAGCTATATTACTGTATTTTGCTTTCGACCAGCTAGAAATTCTGTTAAATTATCAACCACAATATCTAATAATCGTTTTCTTGTTTCCTGTGGTGCCCAAGCTATGTGTGGCGTAATGTAGCAATTTTTAGCTGCTAGTAAAGGACTATCTTCATTGATTGGCTCATGTTGTGCTACGTCCATTGCTGCAGCAGCAAGCTGTTCGTTATTCAACGCCTCGGCAACGTCTTGTTCATTGATCAAACCACCCCGTGCAGTATTAATCAAAATAGCAGTATTTTTCATTTTTTGTAGTGAAGAGCTATTGATCAACTCTTTTGTATCAGGAGTTTGTGGTACATGTAAGCTAACGACATCAGACTGGCTTAATAGTTCATTTAGGTTAACTTGTTGTATCCATTCAGCTTTACTATTTCTAGGACGGTGGTTATAAAAGATGACTTTCATTCCAAATGCATGACCAATTTCAGCAACTTTTTGTGCAATTCGTCCAAACCCAACAAGCCCTAACGTTTTTCCTTGTAACTCTGTCAGTGGTGTGGCAAAGAAACTAAAATCAGGATTGATCGACCATTTTCCTTCATGTACTAGTCGGTTGTGTAAGCCGACTTGACTTGTAATTTCCAACAACAAAGCAAACGTGAATTGAGCTACAGCTTCTGTTCCATATGCCGGAACGTTAGTTACTGTAATTCCAGCTTTAGCTGCTGCATCAATATCGATTATATTATAACCAGTCGCTAAGATACCTATATATTGTAAATTAGGTGCAGCATTAAGAACTTCTTCATCCAAAGGAGTCTTATTGGTCAAAACGATTCGCGCATCACCGATTCGTTCCAAGATTTCTTTTTTATCAGTAAATGACGTTCTATCGTATATCTCGCATTCGCCAATCTCTTTTAATGGTTTCCAATCAATGTCTCCAGGGTTTAAAGCGTATCCGTCTAAAACTACAATTTTCATTCATTATACCTCCCACAGTTATGACTAACTTTATTCTTCTTTAAATCATAACATTATAATTATTTCTTTTCTAACAACTAAGAAGCGCATTGTTTAAAGTTATATTTTATTCGGGAGTAATTACTTTACGAATCATAGTCTTTCATTTTGTCGGAAAAACAGTTTATCCAATAGAAATGGATAAAAAAAGTATAGGCGCTATTTTTACTAGCAACCTATACTTTTTCAAAAAATATATCATTTTATAATAAAAATGGGTCGTTCATAGGATCTGCCAGATAGAAAAGATCCACTACGTTCTATTGCGCCCTTCAGGCCCTAAATCTTTTGCAGTTTCCGGCATAGCGGGCTCACTTGGTACGTTTAAATCTTCATATCCCCGAGCATTTGCTTCTTCATTGGTCTTTTCCGAATCGCGAGATGTTGGAGCTAAATCAACGTCTTTTAAATTGATTCCTAATGCTTTTGCAACGCCTTCCCCATAGTTCGGATCTGCTTGATAGCAATTATTGATATGACGGTGTTTAATTTGTAGAGTACTATTTCCCATATTACGAGCAGTATTTTCAAATAATACAAGTTGTTGCTCTTTTGTCATACGACGGAAAAGCATACCAGGTTGGGTATAATAATCATGATCATCTTCTCTAAAGTCATAATTTTTTACATTTCCACCTTGCATTGCCGGTTCTTCCATAAATTTATGATCAGTATAATTTCCATAACTATTATAGTCTAATTGATTAGCTTCTTCTTGAGTCATTACTTGGATGTACATTTTCCATTTAGGGTATTTTCCTTGTTCAATAGCATTATATAAATCTGCTTGATAAGATTCACGAGTATTAGCATTTACAGTTTCTGCTTCCTGATCGGTTAAATTTTGTATTCCTTGTTGAGAACGGAAATAAAATTTTACCCACACACGTTCATTATCTTCATTAATCATACTATAAGCATGAGAACTAAACCCATGCATAAAACGATAAGAAGATGGGAGACCACGATCACTCATTGTAATGGTTACTTGGTGTAGCGACTCTGGTAATGATGTCCAAAAGCCCCAGTTATTGTTAGGACTTCTCATGTTGGTACGTGGGTCTCTTTTAATCGCACGATTCAAATCGATAAAGTGCTTTGGATCCCGATGGAAAAATACAGGCGTATTATTTCCAACTAAATCCCAATTTCCTTCTTCTGTATAGAATTTTAACGCGAAACCTCGGATATCTCGTTCAGCATCTGCAGCACCACCCTCACCAGCTACTGAAGAAAAACGAGCAAACATTTCATTTCGGTTTTTTTTAACTATCTCGGAAAAATTTTGGCTTTGGTATACTGAGTAATATCGCGTGTCACTGTAAATGTCCCAAAAGCACCTGATCCTTTGGCATGCATGCGACGTTCAGGAATCACTTCACGATTAAAATCGACAAGCTTTTCGAGTAACCAAACGTCTTGTAGCTTACTAGGACCACGTTGTCCTGCAGTCATGGTATTATCATTCTTGTAAACCGGTGCTCCAGCGCTTGTTTGCATTTCGGGATTATTACCAACATTTTGGTTACGGCTACTTTGATAAGAATCTAACCCATTTTTAGCCATAAGGTTTTTTTCCATATAAAAATCTCCTTTACTCTTATTTTTAAATATATTATAGAAATAATTTCGAGACAAATAGTCTATTTTAAATTTAAAAAACTAACTCTATTTAGTATAAAATTACCCCTAATCATTTTCTCGAATAAATACATTATCGATGTTTTTTTACTACTGTCAATAACTTTTAAAAACAGCTTTTATTTGATTAAATTTTCTATTATAAAATATTTCTTATAGGTAAAATGACGAATTATTATAACTAAGCAGACAACGAATTGACGTTCATTAACTGCTTAGCTTTCAATTAATAATCTTACCTTTTTTAAGTCTATCGAATTAGATAAATCTACAAAGTAAGGTTGCTGCCATTTTTGTGTTTTTGCTGCGCTATTATTTAGGCTACTTTCCCAAGTCGGATAGACTCTAAATGCCATCTTACCTTTTTGAATTTTTGTTTTTAAAATACCTTTTTCCAATAAAATGGACTTTGGGAAAATAAATTGACCTAATTTTTCTTCATCTATAATTAGAATAATAACTTTTTCTGGTGAATTGCTGTATGAATATGCTTGATTTACATTATTTTCATCTTTTTTCCAAAGCGCAACAAAGTACCCTTTCTTCTTTGGCGTTTTCTTTGCCAATCTACTACGAAAATGTTGATTACTGAATTGAAAAGTTAGCCCCTCATATTCACTATTTTGTTTTTCCAATTCCCAGTTTTTAATTGAAGAATCCGTAATGGAAGAAAAGGTTTTGTTTAGTAGTTTTGTAGAAAGTAACATATTTATCTCCTGACGTTTACATTTATAATTATTTTATTTGTTGGTGGTGTTTTATTCCCACCCTTTTGCAACATCTATCCATTCTTTAGCATAAGAATATTTTTCTAATTCTAAAGGGAATAATTCAACTGCGCTATGATCGTCATCCCTCAGCTAGATAAGTTGTTTCCATATAATTGTGTAAAAAGAAAGAGATCATATCCATCTCTGGTACAATGTAATTTACCCAGAAAAACATTGAAAAGGAAGATGGATATGACCCAACTTAATATTAATATAAATTTTGAAGAATTAACAGAGGCTATTATGCAAAGCGATATGAACATGATGATGAAGTCTTTAGCTGTGACGGTATTTAACGCTTATATGGAAGTCGAAAGGGATGAATTTATCCAAGCGAAAAATTATGAGCGCAATGATCATCGTTTGGATTATCGGAATGGGTATTACGAACGAGATTTCACTTTAGCCGTAGGAAAACTCCGCTTGAAAATTCCACGTACTCGTTCGGGCGAGTTTTCCACGAAAATTTTTGAACAATACCAACGAAAAGACCAGGCTTTTGTATTAAGCTTAATGGAAGCCGTCGTCCAGGGAGTATCGACGCAAAAAGTAACCCATATCGTTGAACAGTTATGCGGCGAATCAGTATCGAAGTCGTTTGTTTCTAACACGATGAAACGACTCGATCCGGAAATTCAAGCCTTTAAAAATCGTTCCTTAACCTACAGTTCCTTTCGATATGTTTATGTCGATGCCATGTATATCAAAGTTCGTGAAGACCATCGAGTGGTCAGTAAAGGGGTTTATATCGCCCAAGGAGTGAATCAAAAGAATCGACGAGAAATTTTAGGATTTCAAGTCAGCGAGGAAGAACCCACCACGAGTTGGAAAAGGTTTTTCCAAGACTTGCGTGAACGGGGCTTGACCCAACCTCGCTTAATTATTTCCGATGCTCATGCGGGCTAAAAAAAGCCATACAGGAAATCTTTACCGGTACTGCATGGCAACGTTGTACCGTCCATTTCTTACGAAATATGATCGACCAGATGCCTAAGAAAAACAATCAAGAAGCTCGCTATCATCTGAAAAAGATCTTCCGCGCCAATACCTTACAAGAAGCGAAAGAAGCCCGTCAAAAGTTCGAAGATCACGTGCAAGATGATACGCGTTATAAAACAGTATTAGCTCTTTTAGATCAAGGCTTTTACGATGGTTTACAATATCTAAGTGAACCAGAAGATTATCACGTTTCCTTACGAACAACGAATTCCTTGGAACGTTTAAACCGGGAAGTTCGACGACGAGAAAAGGTAGTCTCTATTTTCCCTAACGTTGATTCCGCCGAACGTTTAATTGGTGCGGTTTTAATGGATATTCATCAAGCATGGCAAAAAGCCCCCAGAGCGTTTTTAAAAGGGCCTGTGCTAGGAAAGGAGGACACTTCTTCAGAAAATGAAACCTAGAAGAAAACGAGTTACGATTGGACAATGAATGAAGGCATGGTATTCGCGAATAGCGAAATGGGCGCCTGTTCTTAGGTTGAAGACCGAAGGAACAGCCCAAGATCACCATGCCTGAATAGATTCGTTGTCAAATCTGTCCCCTGCTTAGACCTAGAATACGCTTCGAGAGAAAATAGAATCATAAAATTAGGGTGTAGATTGCATTTGTACTTTTACACAAGATTTCGGGCTTGACCGCTAGATAGACGAAATCAAATCTTTTTAAGGATCTATCTAAATAAACATCTACATTTGAATTTATCGCAAAAGGACACACGTCATCAGGCAAATGTCCAATCAAGTCTTCTACAAGCTCTTTAGGAAACATTTTAGCTCTTTTTCCAAAGTAGGTTTTATATTTTTTATTATCCGCTTTAGCGTCACCAGCCATAACTACAAGTACATTTTTATCTTCTAGGACAAGAGAAATTGTTTTTGCGATACTTTCAGGTAGACATTCTAATGCTTGTGCCGCTTCTTCTACTCTTGCACTGGACTCAGTTAAAATCTTTATCCGTTTTGCCAATTCTAATGCGGCGCTTGGACTTTCTCTTGTGAAAATAGCGAAAAAGCATCTCTTACTGCTTTCATACATTCTTCCATCGTATAAATGTCTTCGATTTCTTCTTTTGATATAATAAGCAATTAAATTCTCCCTTCTTTTAATAAAAAACGGAATATAGAACGTTTCATCTCCTATCGTTATACTAACATCAATAGCTAATTTTTAGTATATTCATATGAGCTAAAATACATTAAACAATTTTTTTACCTCCACATATGTTAGCGGACTTATAGATAAAACAATTACCCATAGCCACTGTACAGAGTTTAATGGAACAAAGCCCAGTATATTCTGCGTTACTGGTAATGTAACTAGCAACAAAAGAATAGCTGCTCCCACAGTCGTTGTCGTAACCAGTAAGGTGTTACTTAAAAAGCGTAATTTGAAAATCGATTGCTCACTGCGACAATTATACATATGGATGATAGTTGTCCACCCTAGCACGACAAAGGTCATTGTTTCTGAAACCTCAATAGAATAGGTACGACCAATAAATATCGCGATTAAAGTAGCCATCGTGAATACCGTAGAAATTTCGGTAATCCTTCTGAGCAAACCTTCTGCAAATATATTTTCATTCTTCTTAATAGGAACGTTCTTCATGGTATTTTTTTCAACAGGTTCAACACTTAAACTAAATCCTGGAATCCCATCTGCAACAACTTTAATAATTAGTAGTTGGACGGCAGTTACAGGAGCGCCCCACCCTACGACCATTGAAATCAATACAATGGTTAGAGCTGAGATATTACAGCCTAACATCGCATACAGCGATTTTCTAATATTACTATAAACCCTTCTTCCCTCTTCTACAGCCTGTACGATGGTCGCAAAATTGTCATCAACTAATGTCATATCCGCAACTTCTTTAGCTACTTCTGTTCCACCGCCCATGGCGATACCCACATCTGCTGCTTTTAAGGCGGGGGCATCATTTACGCCATCGCCTGTCATCGACACTACCTCATTATTATTTTGGAAAGCTTTAACAATTCGAATTTTATCCTCTGGAGAAGTACGAGCAAAGACGCGATAACCACTAATGTTTTCCGCTAATTCTTCATCAGAAAGTTTACTCAATTCAGCGCCTGTCATGCCTTTGGTCCCTTCAACCAGAATACCGACATCTTCTGCTATTTTTTCAGCCGTCATTAAGTGATCACCGGTAATCATAACAGGTTGTATTCCTGCTTGTTTGGCTACTTTCACGGCCTGATAGCTTTCTTTTCTAGCTGGATCAGTGATGCCAACAAAACCTGCAAAGTGAAGGTTACTTTCTAATTCATCATCAGAAATATCAACTGAATAATTTGCAAAAATCTGATAACCCACGCCTAATACTCGGTAAGCTTGATTGGCTAAATGATCTTGTTCATTTTGATAACGTTTTTGTTCTTTTTGACTAGCGGTTAATTGCAAATGATCAAAGGCCCCTTTAGTGACTGAAATGTATTGTCCATTATTTTCATATAAAATAGTCATTCGTTTTCGTTTAGAATCAAAAGGGATTTCGTACACTTTTTTGAAATCTTGCGCGAACTTATTCAATTCCTCTTTACTAAAGGTATCATCTAAGGCTTTTTTAATTGCTAATTCAGTCGGGTTACTGCCAGTATTTGATGGGTCTTCTATACTACTTGCTAGATAAAACAGAAAAAGTAAATTATTCTTTTCATCTGATGTTACGTTTAACAAAGAATCTGTCAGATCTTTTAAGGGTATTACTTGTTTAACGGTCATTTTATTTTCAGTAATGGTTCCCGTTTTATCAGAACAAATAACGGAAACGCCTCCTACTGTTTCGACAGTCGAAGGTGTTCGTACGATTGTCTTTTTCATTGCCATATTGTTCATACCCACAGCTAAAGAGAGCGTTACAACCACTGGCAATACTTCAGGAATCGCTGCTACCGCCATCGAAATGGCCGTCATAATGCTGGTTTCTAATGGATATCCTTTAATAATCCCCACAATAATTGCAAATATTCCGGCTAAAATAGCCACGATACCTAAACTTTTTCCTAGCCTTTGCATTTTTATTTGTAAAGGAGCCATACTAGGTTCTTCTTTATTGATTAGATCAGAAACCTTACCAATTTCAGTATGTAGTCCAGTATTTATCACGACTGCTTTTGCATTTCCAGTGACGACTAATGAGCCAGAAAAGGTCAAATCTTTACGATCTCCAATCGCATCATCGTCAGCTGCGTGATAATTCGCATCTTTTTCACTTGGTTCACTTTCGCCTGTCAGGAAGGATTCATCGACAAAGAAATTACTACAACTTACTATCTGAGCATCTGCAGGTACTCGATCGCCAAGCTCTAATTGAAGGATGTCTTCAGGAACGATCTTGGCACTTTCAATCTCTTTTAACTCCCCTTCCCTTAGCACTTTACTCGTAGGGACATTCATTTGCTTCAATTCATCCATCGATTTTTCTGCGTCTTTTTGTTGCTTAATCGATAAATAAATATTTAAGAGAACAATAGAAAATATAACAATAGGTTCTGTAAAGTCATCGGGATGTGATTGAAAGGCTACATAGCTAGAAAGAATTGTCGCAAATATTAAAATAATAATGGTAATGTCTTTCAGTGCTTCTTTTAAATAAGTCATAAAGTTTTTCTTTGATTTTGTTTTAATCGTATTGTAACCATATTTTTCCAATTGTTGACGAACTTCTGCTTGCGTCAGTCCATTATGCTGTTGCTTGTTTATCATTCCTAAAAACCTCCTCTATAAAAAAGAAGCCAGGAAAACTAACCACAAAAGCCTAAGGTTAGTTTAGCTGACTTCTTACAAGTCTGTTCCGGCGAACAATACTTATTCATATTTCAAATATTATTTCACATTTTATATTTAAGGTCAAACGTTGTTAGAAAATGAAAAATCATAAGATAAAGACAGGGGGTAAAGTTCTGATTCACTCCCTAAGCCCGGAAAGATGGGGATTATTTCGTTAATTCTTTCCCTATAGCGTAAGAAAATGTTTCACTTTCACTGATAAATTATTCAACCATTAATTCTGCTTGATAATTGCAACGTTGGTAATCGTCAATTGTTACGGGGACTTCGTTAAAACCAAAGCTTTGATAAATATGTATGGCTGGTTTTAAAATATGATTTGAATAAATGACGATTTTTTGGGCGCCTTGTTCAATAGCATAATCGATGGAAGCTTTAAAAACCGCTTTTCCAGCGCCCTTTCCTTGAAATTTTTCATTGGTGGCAAATTTACAAATTTCCCAGACCCCTTCTTCTAATTGGACCGCCATACAAGTAGATAAAACTTGCTCCTCTTCTATGCCAAAATAAATCATTGCCCCTTGATTTAAATAGTCTTCAATATGATCTAACTGTTCTAAATCGTGGGATTCGAGTGCGAAAAATTTTTCAATCCAGCTTTTATTTAATTTGATAAATTCATCTTGAAATTTTTCTTGGTAACGAGTCACGTACATCTTATTTCCCCCGAGTTTTATAATTTTAATTTAATTAATGATTAAAGAAGATCATAGTGTTGTAAGGCGTGATGAATACCGTTTGTCTCATTGTCATGGGTCACAAATGTAGCTGCTTTTTTCACATTACTTCCTGCATTGCCCATAGCAACCGAATGTTTCACTACCTCAAACATACTAATGTCATTGTTACCGTCACCAAAAGCATACGTATTCATCAAATCCGTTAGCTCCAAATGTGTAAGCAACTCTTGAATCCCCGCTTTTTTTGAACGGTTTTTATTCACAATGGCAATTGAAAAAGGACTATCACGGTAAAAGGTAAGGCCTTCGTTAAACTTTTCTTCCAATAATTTGTCATCTGATAATTTTTCGCTAAATAAATATAGCATATTGACCCCAACTGTAGTGTGGAAATCGGGATCTACTTGTGGTAGTGGTGCATTATCCAATTGATATAATTTCTTTGTTGCTTCATCAATAAAGTTAACTCGATATTCTGTAGGAGTATAACAAGCAACGGGATGACCTAATTGTTGTGAAAATGTCATCACTTCGTCAACCAATTCTGGTGCAATCCGATGATCTGCAAAAACTTCTCCTTCAATAACTACATATTGTCCGTTTAAACTAACATAAGAGCTAATCGCTGTTTGTTCGGTGATTTCTTCAATTTCTTTAGGTGAACGTCCACTAGCAATTACTGATAAATAATTTTGTTTTGCCAGTTGTTCTAATAACCACAAATTTTCTAGGCTTATTTGCGAATCACGATTTAAAAGTGTACCGTCTAAATCAAAAAATAGCACGCCTTTGTATTTTTTCATAATTACCGCCTTTATAGTTAATTACTTTTTCTAAATTAGATTTTAGTTCAGATATTTATTAAAGTAAGTTTGGCGCAAAAACACCAATGAATACTGTTATAAGAATGATTAACGCTACTGATAACAATACAAAAAATCCCATGATACCGTTAAAGTAATCACTGTTTTCATAATTGAGAGGCTTAAAACTACGGCCGTTAATAAAATAGTAGGCTGTAGGAACGATAACAAGTACAATCAATAGCCCCCATAAAATATTTATCCAATGAAGGTTTTGGAAAAGCAAATGAATAATCATCAAAAAACTACTCCAAAGAAAAACTTGTTTAAAAGTAACCTCTTTTTTTTTACGAGCCATCGTTTTCCCCCTCTTCTTTTTTATGTATTTAAATCATCATAACTTTTTTTACTACTAAAAATCAATAAGCAAACGACAAACTTCTTTATTTAATTTTAAGTTAATAAAAAACAAGTTATCCAGTATTAAAACATGGATAACTTGCTTTGTTAAAACTAAAATCATTTTAGTAAATGATTTATTTTTCTTTGATTGAACCGACTAAATCATCTTTAACTGTTGGGTTTGCTAAGAGATTTCGAACATCATCTAGATCTACCTTAACGTTCCAAATCAGAACGCCCACAAGACGGTCTTCTTTTAAGAAATAAACAATCGTTCCGTCTGCTCTTTTATCAAATACTTGTGGTAAAGTTGGATCCAATGTTCCAATTGCTTGCCATGCAATTGAAAAGATATTGGAATAGAAATAAGGAGTGTGCGTATAGGCAGCGTGTGCTCCAGCCATGTTTCTACCCACTTGTTCTCCAGAATTTCTAGCATGATCTACGTGTTCAATTCTTTGGCGTCCCAATATTTTATCTGGATAATATGCAATATCTCCGGCGGCCCAAATTGAAGGATCGCTAGTTTGCAGATATTCATCTACTTCAACGCCATCTCCAGCTAATTTCAGTCCGCTAGCTTTTGCCAGAGTTATCCTTGGAGAGACACCTAAACCAATAACAATAGTATCTCCTGTGATTTGTGAACCATCGTCTAAAGTAACTACCAATTGATCGCCATCTCGTTGATAAGATTCAGCTTTTTTGCCGTTTATCAAGTTGACGCCACCTTTTTTAAAGGTGTCTTCGTATTCAGTAGTAATTGCCTCAGGGAACTGGCTTTCACCTAATGTATTTTCTAGATAAACCATCGTCACTTGGGTTTCATTTTGCGCTAGTGCCGCTGCAATCTCACTTCCAATATAACCACCGCCGATGACAATGACGTGTTTATTATTGCCGCTAAATTGACGCAATTTACGGTAATCAGACCAGTCTCTAAAAACAATGACATGCGGATCATCAGGTCCATCAATGGTCATAGGTTCACCACCGGTTGCCAGCAATAATTTGTCATAACAAACAACTAGGTCGTCTCCTAATTGAATCGATTTATTTTCCCGATCGATTTTATTGACCGTTGTGTTAAATTTAAAGCTAACATTTGCTTGTTTTTCGGCACCGACTTTTATGTCTTCTTCAGTAAATTCATCATCTAGCCATAATTTTTTACTTAAAGCAGGACGTTCATACGGTACATCAGCATCTTTTGAAACAACAAGAATCGAACCATTCGGATCTTCTTTACGAATGCCGTTAACAGCATAGCCGGCAACCATTCCTCCACCAACAATGACATATTCATAGGTGTTATTATTTTCTAAACTGCTCATTTTATTCCCTCCATAAAATTTTTATTTATCCCTTTATCTTTATTGTAATACAAAAAAGATAAAGATAAAAAAATATAGTTTCTCTTTTTTGTAGCTTATAACCAGAATAGATACTAAAAAATACGCTAAATAACACAAGAATATTGTTATTTAGCGTATCGTTATTCAGTGTTTAGACAGATTATTTGAACAATGCCTTGACTTCTAAATAATCTTCTAATCCATACAGCCCATTTTCACGACCAATACCTGATTGTTTATAGCCGCCAAATGGTGCTTTCGGTGAACGAGCGCCACCATTAACTGTAATATTTCCTGTTTTTAGTTGACGAGCGACGTCCATCGCTTCTTTTTCAGGACCTACTACCGCACCAGATAAGCCATAAGAAGAATCATTGGCAATTTTAACGGCTTCTTCTTGTGTGTCATAAGTGATAACGACTAGAACGGGACCAAAAATTTCTTCTTGGGCGATCGTCATATCGTTGGTAACATCTGTAAAGACCGTTGGTTCGACAAAGTAACCTTTCCGGTTGAGTCGGTTCCCCCCAAGGAATACATTAGCTCCTTCGTCTATACCCTTTTGGATGTAATCCAAAACAGTGTTCATTTGGTCTTCAGATACCATAGGGCCTACTCGTGTATCGTCTTCAGCTGGATCGCCTACTTTAATATCCTTATAGTAATCTTGGATGACTTCTTTGGTTCGTTCAAGTTCATCTTTAGGAACTAATAAGCGAGTCAATGCTGAACAAGTTTGGCCTTGGTTATCTAAGACAGTACTTGCAGCTGATTTAACAGCTAGTTGCAGATCGCCGCCTTTAAGATAAACCATTGGAGATTTACCGCCTAATTCAAGGACTAATTTTTTCACTGTGGTTGCAGCATTTTCATATAGCCCTTTTCCGACAGCTGTTGAACCAGTAAAGGAAACAACAGATACATCTGGATGTTTGGTCAAGTAATCTCCTGTATCACTACCGCTACCTGTAACCAAGTTGAAGACGCCTTTTGGCAATCCTGCTTCTTCAATAATTTCAGCATAGATGATCGCAGTAAGTGGCGTGTTCGTTGCCGGATTTACCACAACTGTATTTCCTGCAAGTAAAGCAGGTGTAATTTTACGTTGAATTTGGTTCATTGGGTAGTTCCAAGGCGTCACACAAGCGACTACACCATAGCCTTCTTTAATAATCGTCGCATTATCGACTTCTTCTTCAAAATTAAAGTTTTTAAATTCATCTAACGTTCCTTGAATTTCGTTTAACGACTGTGGAACTTGTCCTTTTTTAGCAAATGTTTTAGAAGCGCCTAACTCTTGCACCATTGTATCGGCAATTTCGTCTTGACGGTCTTCTATCCCTTTTTTGATTTTTTCGATATATTTAGCACGTGTTTCAGGAGAAGTATTATTCCATTGATCAAAGGCTGCCTTTGCAGCTGCGACTGCTTGGTCTACATCTTTATGGGAGGCCCTGACTACCTTTGCAATCACTTCTTCGTTTGCCGTGTTAATAACGTCTGAATAATCACTTGATTGCGCATCTTGCCATTGACCATCATAAAATAATTTGTCGTATGTTTTCATAGAAAAATTCCTCCTTGTTCAATTTAAGCTTTCCTAAGCTCTATTACCATTGTAACAAATCGAAAAAAACGCTACAAACATTTCAATTGTGTCTACTAAAAGCTATTATTCTTCATCCGTTGGTTTTAATTCGTCTTCTGTAACCCATTTGTGATTTGTAAATTCTTCGCTGCCATCTGCCGGTTCAAAATCGATCATATAAGCGGGTCCGTCGTGGGTACCGGTAATCACAGCAGTTTGCCCTTGCATTCCTGCCATATGGTCTGCGGTAAGCGTTGCTTCATCGCCTACTTCAAAATCATCTGTATCATCATCAGCTTCCAACTCTTCTTTTACGACCCACTTATGATCTTCCATTGGTTCGTCACTATCTTCAGGTGTGAAAGTGACTTGATATAAGGTGGTATCGTAAGCCCCCGTTATTGTGGCGGTAACTCCTTCCATAATATCCATGTGTGCATCTTCAATTTCAACTTCTTCACCAACTGGATATTGAGGATTTTCTGCCTCTTGCATATTGTCTGGCTCATCTTCATTACGATTGTGATCCATTTCCATATCTCCGTGGTCCATGTCGCCATGCTCCATATCACCACTTGAATCTTCCATGTGTTGATCAGAATCGTCCATCATCATCGAGCTACTTTCAGACATATTGTCCATTTGGTCTTCTTCATCGTTATTACTGTTGCTGCAAGCGCTTAACAAAACCGTCGATGTCAATAGCGTAATCCACGTAAAGCTTTTTACTTTCTTCATTGTTCATCCTCCTTCATTATTTGTTGACAATATTAATATAACATCATTGTTTACTAATGTAAATTCAAAAGGAGGGCGTGAGCGGTTATCTTCGTCTTAAAAAAGTTTTTGTGTTTTGCTATTAAACTTCGGGCGCCATTATAATTAGAACTAACCAATTAACTATTACTTTGCTCTAGATATCGACCGATTAGTTCCATATGGTGCATGACAGCTGCTTTACGCATCACGCCCAAGCCAGGAAATTTTTCCTTGTTTGCATAATCTATCAGCATAGCTAAACCTAGGGTGTTCTCTTCTTTGCATAAGCGTCTTTGCCAAACAAACACTTCTTCCATTAAAACCAAAAACTTCTCTTTTTGTGATGGCAATTCTTCCGGTGATATGAAATGATGAATGCGTAGCGTATCATCCATAAAATAAACTAGGTGAAGGCTTAAAAATGGTGAAGGATAGCCTTTTTCATAATAGATTCGACTATCGATTGAAAAATCACTAAACCCGCTAAATCCTCTTTTTTTATAAGTTAAATGATCCGTTGAAAATAATTCATCGGGCAGTTCTTGATAAAAACTTAGCTTAGGCAGGCGAGTAAAATGATCCAAAGTTAAGATTTTAGGGCCTTCTACTTTATTTAATAAGCGAAATTCTGGCGGAACAAGAACCTTTTTTTGGTTATTTGTCCAATCACTGGCTAAAGTAGCTGATGGTTGGTTACCAATGAACAGTTCAGCCGTTTGATCCATGGTTTCTAATGGCTGATCAACAGCTAGTGCCTTACGGGCAGGAAAAGATTGGATAAGCTGATTTCCATTTTCTGTGTTAAATTCGCCTATTTGAGGATTTTGGATTAAATAAACAGGATGCTGATGGTCCTGAGCACTTAAACAAAGTTTTTGTAAAGCTGTTGTATTCTTCACGGGTTCAACAATTGGACAGATCTTTTCAGATAATAGATGATTGTCTATGAGTGTCCGCAATGCTAAAAGATCAAATTGTTTCCCTCTGAAATAAGGATAGTACATTATTCGCTCTCCTTTAAAAACTGTTGCTCTAATTGGAAATAAGCAGTGCGAGTGGCATCTAGTTCCTCTTTTAACGCCTCTACTGTTTGTTTTTGTGTTTCTTCGATAAAACGGTCATAATAATTTACTCCACCGCCAAACAGATCATATTCTGGCTGGCGTTTTTTTAATTCTTGATAAATTTGTTTAGTGCCAAATACTCTTAATCCGCGGGCTGTTTGTTTGGCCTTGCTTACTTCTCTAGCTTGCGAAGTAATGAGACGGTACAATAGCTCCTGTTCATTGACTTGTAGTGTTTGCCTTTGAGGCTTTTTCTCAGTGGTAAAAAAACCTGGCACGCCTAAATCATCTGTTAAATATGGATGATAGACTAAGGCACCAATCTGCGCGGGAATTTCTTCTTTTACGATCGCGTAAAGACTTTCTGGTAAAACAAAGTAGTTATAATGACCAATAAAAGAAAGTTTTGCTTTTGAACGAAAGTCTGCTTTACTTACTTTTAATTCATAGCAGCGCCATTCAAAATGTTGTTGGTTATCCAAACGGCAACTCAATGTATCAACAATCCCCTGTTCTTCGGGCATCGTGACTTCTTCAACAACCACTGCACCATTTTCTCTGGCGTAATAATATAACGATTCTTCTATTTGAGTTGTTAAAGATGTTTTCATTTCATGACTCCTTGTGTTTTTTGTTTGCTATTTTAGCATGGAACTCAAATCTTTTATAGCGACAGTTTTTTGCCGAAACTAGCGAAATATGTAATTAATTCATGAATATTTGATATAATAAATAAAAACGTAGAAGGAGGAAACAAATTTGCGAATTTTATTAGTTGGCGCAAGCGGGAGGATCGGACAATTGGTGTATCAACGACTTTCTGCTAGAAACCATGAAATTATCACTGCTAGCCGCCATTTTGGTGATATCCGAGTGGATTTAACTTCTGTCAAAAGCATCGAAAATTTATTTAAAAGAGCTGGTGCACTCGATGCGATTATCAGCACGGCTGGCGCAGCAGATTTTGCTACAATGGCTGCGTTAACGCCAGAAATTAACCAAACCGCTGTATTGAGCAAACTGCTTGGTCAAATCAATTTGGCGTTAATCGGACAGCACTACTTATATAATAATGGCAGCATCACATTGACAACAGGTATCACAAAAGAAGATCCTATTCCTGCTGGTGCTTCAGTAGCCATGGCAAACGGTGGCGTAGCAGCATTTGTAAAATCAGCTGCTATTGATTTAACGGATGGCAAACGCATCAATTGTGTGAGCCCTAATGTCTTGGAAGAAGCGATGGCCGATTACAGCGAAACATTTATTGGCTTTACTCCTGTTGCAGGTAAAAAAGTAGCCAACGCTTACCTGAAAAGTGTCGAAGGAAAACAAACCGGTCAAGAATTTAAGGTATATTAAAAACAGAAAGTTCGTTTTTTACGAAGCAGTTGAGAAACTGCTTTTTTGGTAGAAAGGGCGAAACTTTAATATCTTTTTTCATCCCTACCCTTTTTTTCGTAAAAAATAACGACAAGTAATGACTGCAGTAAAAGGCAGGACAAAAGCAACACTGATACTTGAAAGAATAATCACGGCAAATTCAAAGACAAAAGCTTGAGAATTAATCATTTCATACCAAGGAATCGACAAATCTTGATACCAAAAAATGAGTGCCAATCCTGTACTGATAAAGGCAAATAGTATTGTATTGACAGTTGAATTCAAGATACTTTTGACCACTGACATACTTGACTGAAACAATTTTTTCAAGTTCATTTGTTGAGAACTTTGCTGAAAGATTTCTGCTGTGGCACTAGCAATTGACATACTCCCATCAATTAACGCGCCAGAAACGCCAATTAAAATGACTGAAACGCTTAATTGAGTAAAAGAAACGGGCACGTTCAGATTCAATGCCGCTAATTCTTCTAATTCTTGGGATGAAAAGCCAGAAATAGACAATTTTTGAATCAAAGGAATAAATACTAAAGATACTACAAATAAAAATAATACTAAGCTATAAAAAGCAGCTTTTGTTTTTTCGTTCCATCCGTTGACATACCCTAAAGTGATCAGACTGTTTAATAGAATATAGGCGAGGGCCGCCACGTAAACTGGAATTCCTTGGTGTAAACAAAAAATCAAAAAAAAGAACAACAAAACATTCATGAATAAACCACTTAATACGTAAAAAGAAGTTTTCCCTAAAATAAGTACAATCAATACGATAAATACAAGTAATAGATTAGTAATGACATTCATTGTTTGGCCCCCCTTCTACTCATTTGGAAGAAAAGTAATGAGAATGGAATAGAAAGTAAAATGCCGAATCCACCACATAAAACACGTACCATTTCTAAAGACAATAACATACTGACTGTTTGACCAAAAGGCCAGCCATTGTGCAGATAAACTAACATCATTGGTATTGCACTACTGAAGTATGAACAGATCAACACATTAATCATGGTCGAACTTATATCTTCTCCGACTTTTTTGCCTGAACGAACTAGTTGACTAAGCGTGACTGTCGGATTTTTCAACTCGATTTCTTCTAAAGTAGAAACAACTGTGACGACGGTATCTAAGGAAGCACCAATAGCCCCTACTAGCAAACCTGATAAAAAGATGGGACGATATGGCCGTGTTAAAACACCCATATCTTCAAAACGCAGCCCTTCATCTTGATAAAACTCCATTGCAATAAAGCAAATAAAAAAAGCCGTAAAGACTGTTAAGAGGGTCGCAAAAAACTTTTGCAAACTATTTTTTTTGATACCATCGATCAAGAATAACGTGATGGCTATCGAAAGAACAGTATAAATTGCAGTAAAAATAACCAATGAAATATTCGTAAAATTGCGGTAAACAGCGACAATTAAAAATAAAGCTGCACTATTCAAAGAAACACTGATAAATGTCGTTATACCGGTCTTTCCACCCACAAAAATTAAAGTAAATAATAGAAAAGCTACCATAAAGAATATAAAGCCATCGCGCTTTTTTTCTTCAACATTTCCCTGCGAGTAAAATACTTGCTCGCCTTCAGAAAAATGGGTGGAATCTAGTTCATTTTCACGATAATCCGCTGTTAAATGAACCGATTCGCCCTTTTCTGTTCCATTTACTTTAGTTGCTTGGATATCTTGTTGATTTCCGTTTACTTCAACTTGATTGATTTTTGCTAAAGATTGGTTATATAAAGCGCCGCTTGTTAGCTGTATGCCAAAACTTACGATGACACAAAAAATAAAGCAAATTATGCCGCTGATCACTTTTTTATTCATCGCTTTTCTCCTATCATTGTTTGTTCAATCATTAATAGTAAAACAACAAAATTCAAGAAACAAGTTTTATTATTTTATTTTTAAGAAAAAATAATCAGGAGCCTCCTTGTTTTATTTAAAACGAAGGAACTTCTCTCGTTTTTCAAACTCAAAGGAATTTTTCTAAGCAACCTATTTCCGAATCGTCCTCTTTCAAAAAAGCGATACATTTACGTAGCTGTTTTATTGGATAATAAGCCCTTCCATCGCTAGGTCGTTTAAAAAGTGCAGCGGCAAAGATAATTTGGGATTAAAATAAAAATCCATCGTGGTTAGCTGATTTAAATCAGCTTGCATAGTAATCAAAGTAGATAGCGTGTTAATCATTTCCACTTGTTCACGACTACTTGTCATTAATTGTCCGCCCATAATTTGTTTACTTTTTTGATCAAAAACCAGTTTTAAGGTTAGTTCAAACTTTTCATCTTTGACAAATAAATGTTCACGAGTATAGGTTTTGGCGACTGAAGAAACTTGGAAACCATAGTAAGGAGCTTCCTCTTCGTTGATTCCCGTGCTAGCTAAATAAGCATTAAAAAGTTCTGTTACAACAGTTCTTTGGACTTTCGGAAAAGCAATTTTTTCTGGTAGTAAAATATTTGAAGCAGCAATCATACCAGTACGATAAGCATTAGTGACTAACGGGACATAAATTGACGAAGACGATTCATTAAAGTGAATCGAAACTAAATCGCCAACTGCATAAATCGCTGGATCGGAGGTCTGCAGATATTCATTGGTATTTAAGGTGCCATCCATATTGATAGCTAAATGATCTGCAACTAACGATATATTAGGTCGCGGATTGATAGCAAAAACAACGGCGTCACAAGATAAAATTTTTTCATTAGTTAAAAGGATCCCTGCTACATTATCTTTTTCATCGAGCTGAATCTCTTTAACATTACTATTTAAAATAACATGCACGTTGTCAGGTAGGCTTTCTAGTAATCTCTGAGTAATCTCGTCATCAAAATAACGGAATAAGACGCTATCCATTCGATCAACTAAATAGATTTCTTTTTTTAGATGTGCTAAGGTTTCTACTAATTCAAAACCGATTAGCCCTGCGCCAATAATTGCAATTTTATCGGCTGAACGGATGGTATCGACCGCTTGCTCTGCTTGTGGCAAAGTTTTATAATTGGTAATTTCGCGTTCAGATTGGAGTGAAAAATCCGTTTGATACTGACTTGATCCCATGGCCAAAATCAGATCATCATAAAAAATGCTATCTTTGGTTTGATTCTGCCCTGTTTTAATAGAAAAAACGACTTCTTTTTGTTCTGGCAAAATTTCTGTTACTTCTGTATTAAGTAAAACGTTAATTTTTTCGGCTACTAATTGCCCAGGAGTGACTGTTCTTGCTTCTGCTAAATCAGTAATTACTCCTTCTAAATAAAGGTTTAAACTGCTTCCCATGTAACCTAAAATATTGGTTCGTTCGATAATTAATACTTCAACGCTGGGATCAATTTTTTTCAAGTGTCTAGCAGCTGCAATTCCCGCATGTGACCCACCAATAATAACTACCCGCATTTTTTTACCGCCCTTCTACTTTTCTTTGATAATTGCTGCAGCAGCTTGTTTTAACCGTTCTGCTTCAAATGGAGATAATACTCCTGTTAAAAGATAAACTTTCTGATAATCAAATTCCTGCAAATCCGTGTAAACAGCGGCGATTAATAAATCATAGGCTCTTTTCTTCGCTTTTTTTACAGTAACGTGTGGCATACTAGCCAATGTCTGTTTGATAAAGCGAAAGGCTTCTTCCGCTTGTAACGATCCATCATCTACTACACCAACAAGGACTTCTTTTTGTTGGCGCCTATGGTGGATATCCCAAATTAGGCCGTAAGAGTGGTCGAGCATTTCCCACTGTGAATGGGATACTTTACGTGAAAGTTCCTTTTCAACGATGGACATACATTGATCCATGGCTTGGACATCAATATCGGACAATAGTAAAGTATCCTCTTCATTAAAACTGATCTCCCCTTTATAAAAAACAATTTTTACATGGTTTTGTAAAAGAAAAGTTGCGAAAGTTTTGTCATATTCGATTTCTTTAGTAATTGTTTGATAAATTTTTTTATCAATAGCTAAAAAGTATTGAATAAAAGGAGATTCTATCCACCATTTACTTTCTTGCGGTAAAAGCCCTTCGGTAATAAAAAATAAATATAAATAAATTGCTTCATAATTCGTCCCAGGTAAAGCAAAACGACTCAAAAAACGCGCCAAAATGTTTTTTAGTTCTTGGTAAAAACCATCTTTTTCAATTTGTTGTAATATATCTTGGGAGATGTCGTATTTGGGTATTTGACGGTAATCTAATCGTCGTTGCATGATATGCAACCGTAAAAGCATCATTTGTTCTTGTTTTTTAGTAAATTGAAGTTGAAATTGGTTCTCAATGACATTGATTAAATTTTTAATTGCAGTATTTGTGATTAATGTATCCAAGCGTTCTGTTGGAATAACTCCGTTAAACAATTGAAAATAAAAAAGTTGAATTTGTAATTCACTGCCAGTTAATTTCTTATTTTTAAATTGAATGCCAAATTCTTCTAACAGCTGATTAATAACCTTTAAACGTCTAAAAATCGAAGCTTCGCTTACATTATTTTCCAAAGCTAACTTCGTTATGCTTATTACTTTTTCTTGGAAGATACTAACTAGCAATTTATAATCCAAAGCTTGTTTTAAATATGTATACAAAAAATTCTTAACAGAAAAGTGATTAGGCAAAAACAATTGCAAATAATCACTATTTTTTTTCACCAAATCAGCTTCTATATCAAATTCACGCAGAGCAACAGTTAAAGCAGTGATGCTCTTTTGTAGTGTTGGGTAAGAAACGTCAATTTGATCATTAAGTTCTTTTATCTTGATCGTTCGTTCTTTTTTTAAAAAATAATCAAAAATTCTTACTTGCACTTTATGGTCTTTATCAAGCAAATTAAGCAATCGCATCTTTTCACCTCGCTTCGCTGTTTGTTTAACCTACATAACAGTACAGTAATTCAAAAGTATAGTCCACTGCATTTTTGATTTCTGTTCTTCCTTGAAATAGCTGGTCGATTGTTTTTTCTAATTCAGTGGCTGAAAGTTCGTCTGCAAAGTACAAACGAAAGAGATCAACACTGATTACTTCACTTACCGAATAATGAAAAGACTTTGTCTGAAAGGGTCTTTTTAGCCAACGTTTATAAGTAGCCATCCATTTTAAATCACTTGGTTTACCATATAGCTTTTCTTCAATCGGCGAAAACAATTGATCTTCTTCTTGGACCAGACGCAAAATACAAACATACTTTTTGGCGATCCGTAACATTTCTATTAATTGATCTATTGAGGTCAATGCAGGGTTCATAGCGCTAAAAACCATATCAAACGTATGGTCTTGCGTTTGTGTAAAAAAGGCTTGTTGGCTGCTTTCGATTAATGACAGATTTTGATAGTGATAATTATTAGCCGCAATCTGTAACATCTCCGAAGATAAGTCCACCAGTACATAGTTTTGTACATGGGCAATAAAAGAAGGCACATACTTTCCATTCCCGCCAGCCAGGTCCAAAAAACTATCTTGAGGTAAAAGCTTTTGATGCATTAAAAAATCAGCTAGATCTTTTTGGATAGGCAGCTGTGATTCTGCTTGGATGTCTGTATATTCGCTGGCAAAATCATCCCAAAATTGTTTTAGTTCAGTTAAATCTTCGCACATATTTCTCACCTTTACTGATAAAAAAAGCCCGGAATATACTTCCAGGCTTTTTTTTACTTAATCTCGCACAATCAAAGGAACAAAAAACGGATAATGAGTGAAAAAATCTAAGATCGAACGACGTCGATTATTCGAATCAATAAATAAATGTGTCCTATTTTTCTCCGAATGGATATACACGTTTTGTTCTTGATTCAATTTTACTTGATAATTAGCTTGGCCGATTTTGTCAAAGTCGTATTCGCTTGATTCCATGGTAGTGATAAAGATGGAATCTAAAATACCTGTCGCCAAAGGAAATTCGCTTTCTAAATCTACCGAGAGCGCCCGCGTGTTATCTAAAAGACTCGGCGATACAGCAAATCCTAGCTTTTTAAAGTTTTCTAACAGGCGGTTTAAGTCATAGTTAATTAATGACAATTGATTACGAGAGAATATTTTTTCTGAATACCACAAACGAATTAATTCCAATACTTGCCGCTCGTCAACTGTAACTGACATTTCTTGTAAGTCTAATAAAATTAAAGGCATAAATTTGGCTGCAAAACGCGTATCGATAACGTTCATTTTAAAACTCAATGCTAATTCTCTTTTGTCTGTTAATTGATATTTAACCAAGAAGTATTTTGCCTGCCAGATATTATAGCTGTCGGTTTGTTTTAGTGTTGCATCGCTTAAAGGTCGCAGTAATTCATAAGTAAGATATGCTAACAGATTCGTTTTAGCAACTGTTGAAATGGCAGCATCGGTCACAATCAAGCGTCGATATTCATTTAATAACCCAGGAAAGTCAGCTTCTAATAACGCTTTACGCAAGCGCAGATCAGCTAACTCTTTTTCAGCAGAGGCAATCCAAGAAACCATTTCGGCATGATTTTGTGCTTTTTCCTCATAGTAAGGGTCCATCATTTGCTGAGTTTTTTTAAGCTCTGTAGACTTCTTTTTTTCTTCTTCACTCATGATTTATTCCCTCCTTTAGCTGTACCTAAATAAGATGATAGAAAATCTTGGATTTGTTGATTCATTACCTTTAATGAACCAAAATATTGTTTGATTAAACGAAATTCTTTGGTCACGACCGCCTGTTTTAGACGAATATCATGATGGCTTTTCATTAGCTGCTCTTTTTGTTTATCGATTTTGGTTTCATCTTCAACATAAGGCACCCATTCTTCTCTTTTTTCTTCTAATTCCAGTATTTTTTTGTCGAGTTCTTCTATCTCATCTTCAGTTTTATTGCGGTTAAACAAACCTTTTGAGTTTTCAACTGAAGCTTTTTCATTCTTATTTTCTTTTATCTGTTCATCAATTTTCGTTATTTCTGATTCAGCAGTAATGAGCTTTGCGTCCAGTTCATCCATTTCTTTTTCAATTTTCGTTAGAGCGTCACGCTTACCGGGGGCAAATTCTTGCCACTCTTTATCGATTTTTGGCAAAACAAAGATTTCCGGCGTGCTAGCATCAATTGCAATAGTGGGACGTTCACGGTAATAGTTTCCCAAACGATAATAATTTATAGTAGGCGAAACCTTTTGCGCATAATGAATAAAAGGAAAAGCCTGCGTAAAGCTATCATGAATTTTTTGTGCTAGCAATTCATCGATCTCATGATTTTTATTCGAAGTCTTTTTTAACTCTTCATGCAATTTTCCTTTATAAATACGATAAATTTCGGATATATTTTCATTTTGAATCGCTTCTTCAAAAGCCTGTAAATCCTTGAGCATCGAGCCAACATTTTGAAATGCGACTTCTTTAATCTCATCAAAGCTGGTATTCTGTAATCCATTTGCAGAAACTTCGTTATTCTCAGTTCTTGTTTCCTTTGACATAGTAGTAACCTCCTCTGCCTTTTTCCTTTTATCATTTTAACATGATTACTGCAAAAAAGCAGATTTCTACCTAGTGTTCTAATTTTATTTTTTACTAGGTATTTTTCAACCTTTTAGCAATACTCTCATTAGAAATCATATCAAAAATAATTAGTAGATGCTATTTTATTTATGATTCTTTAAAATTCTTGTTTAATCAATTGGACAATACTAATCCTTTTAGGAAATAAACATGTTAAGTATAAAAGAAAAAGAACTTCTTCATACTAAAAGAAGTTCTTACTTATTCATTTGGCTAAGTATTGGTAAGCCCAACGATCTCCGTGAGGGATGGGAAAGTTCACTTTGCCACGATAAACAAACCCTGCCTTTTTAATCGCCTTTTGCATGCCGATATTTAAAGGATAAGTGTCAATCCGAATATCATTAAAACCCGATTGTTGACTAACTGCAAGCAAATGAAGCAACATTTTTTTAGCAAGGCCATTACCTGTTAGACTACTATCAACAACTACACGATGAATGGATACGTAGGGTTGTGTACCTGACCAATTTCCCTCTTCAATGGCTGTGTATACTGGATCTTTTCCTGAGATCAAAGCAGCATAAGCGGTAATTTTCCCGTCTTCTAAGACATAAGCTGCGCCCTTTTTTATGTCTTGTTCAATTTGTGATTGTGTCGGTCCATATCCGTCTTGCCATTGAGGCGAGCCTTGCTCTTTGAGAGATGCTATTCCTCGGGCTGTGATTACCATAATTTGCGGGATATCGCTCATTTCCGCTTGCCTGAAAATCATTTTGTCACCTCTTACTACTCTTCAATTGTTTTTAATTTTCCTCGAAATTGTTCGATATTGGTATATCCTTTTGCTTCCATGATAACTTCTAACTCAGCAAGAATTCTAGCAAAAACCGAAGTCCCTTCTTTATATAATTGTGTTCCTATTTGCAACATCGAAGCACCGCATAAAAGATGTTCAAAGGCATCTTGTCCAGAAACGATTCCTCCAGTACCAATGATTTGGATAGACGGATTTAAACGAGTATAAAAAGCACGTACATTTGCCAATGCGACAGGTTTAATATATTGTCCGCCAATGCCACCGAACCCTTCTTTAGGTTTAATGACTACCTGTTCTTTTTCTGGATCAATAATCAATCCATTACCAACAGAATTAATTGAATTAACAAAAGCTAGTGGAAATTGGTTTAAAATGGTTGCCATTTGATCAAAGTGTGCAATGTCAAAATACGGTGGTAGTTTAACTCCTAATGGTTTAGTAAAAAAGGAGAACACTTCAGTTAAAATATTTTCTGTTAAGTCAAAATCGTAAGCTACTTGAGGTTTACCTGCAACATTGGGACAAGATAAATTCAATTCTGTAAACCCTTGAAAATCACTGTCCTCAAGCTTCTTTAATGTTTCAATATTTTCTTCCATACTCATACTAGCTACCGAGAAAAAAATAGGTTGAGACACCGTTTTTTGTCGCTTGCTAACGTAATCGAGATAGTAATCAAACCCTAAGTTAGGTAATCCCATAGAATTGATACTGCCTAAAGGTGTTCCATAGTATCTTGGTTCTGGATTTCCTTGTCTTTTTTGTCTAGTCACGCTTTTTGTTACAAAAGTTCCCGCTTTTGAATCTGCCATTTCATCTAGTTCCTCAATGGTCATGCAATGAACGCCAGAAGCGTTCATCAAAGGAGATTGAAATGTATAATTTTTGAAAAAAGTTTCAAACATGGCTTTACCTCCTGAGTAATCCAAATAATGTTTGTTAGTAGTTTATCCAACTTCAGAATAAAAAGCAATAAGAGAACGTATTTTTACGTTAGTCATTTAAATAGTAGAATCACTTTACACTAAAGCTTCTGGTTACAAAAAATCTTATCGGCCTCCATCTTTCTTGGTATATTTCTAAGTGCTGTTTTCTCTAATTTACTTTGTTAAAACTCCAATGTATTTCTTTAGAAGATGAAAAAACAACTTTTTATAGCGAATGACTGATAAAAATAAAAGAAAGACAGAATAAGTTTGTAAATCAATACAAACTTATTCTGTCTTTCTTACTAATTCGAACTAAGGCTACCCTTTTTATTTTAACTTATCTATAATTTAAACTACTTATATCTATCTTATTCCCAACGCAATTCGTGCATAGCGGCTCATTTTATCCGTGGTCCAAGCTGGGTACCAAACAAGCTTTACGTCGACATGGCTAACTTCTGGTACTTCTTGTAAAGCATCGTAGATCGACTCAGTTAATATGTCAGCTAAAGGACAACCCATAGTCGTCAGTGTCATTTTGATTTCTGTCTCTCCAGTTTCGCCGTCAAAATCAACTTCATAGATTAAGCCTAAATTTACGATATCAATTCCTAATTCTGGATCAATAACGGTTTCTAGTGCCATCAAGATGTTGCCTTTGATCTCATTAACTTCTTCTTCCGTTCTTGGCTTACTCATCTTGTTTCCCCCTCGGTTTTACTTCTAGTCAAATCATACCTTGTTTTTTGAAGTTTGTAAACGTAGCTTGTAGCTAACTTAACAATCTTTGAAATTACCGAAAAATTAACTCTTAAAAGTAATAAAGAGGTAAAATTCACCTTCGATGGGCGTATTTTCTTCCACCCGTAATGAGGTTATTGCTAAAGTTAGCTTGACGTTTTTATTTTCTGTTTCAAAGATTAATTCTTTAGCCGGCAGTGTCTCACTATTCCAATCTTCAGTTAACTTTTTAAGTTTACGCAAGAAAGTCAGATCAAAATTAATTAGTGTTTGATCAGCTTCATCAGATAAATGTAAGACGGTATTTGCGTCTACTGTTTCGTCCCAGACCAAATGATATTTTTCCTTGTTATACGTCATTGCTAGTTGATCTTTGTTATCAGGGATAAACGTCCCGTCAGATATTTGTAGCGGAACCATTATATCAGCTTTTTCTACGTTAAACTCTTGCGTAGAATCATTAGTCATCTCTACAAAAAACTGCCTTGAGGGTTGTTCAACGTCATTATTTTTATCATAACGATATGGTTTAAAACCAAAAACTTCAGAAAATTCGTTCCCATATAAACTCGAATTTGGCAAATAAGAAATGTTGTTAAGATACTCGGTTTTTCTTAAGTATTGAACACTTTTGACAATTTTTTCTTTGTCTTGATTTGAGATCGACTCACTAGGGTGAATTTGGTTATTTTCCAACATATTATTTTCTGCTAGTACATTATCTAATTGTTGAGATTGACTAAAATTTCCGACGGGTACAGCGCCAATTCCTGGCAGGATCGATATGATGGTCAACGCAAGTAGCAATAAAGGAGTAATACGTATTTTCATTGACTTAAAGATATACAAAACACTGGAAATAAATGAAAAAAGCAATAGTAAGCTAATAAAGTAGCGGCCATCAGTTATACCGAAGCGTTGTATTGTAAAAATAGTTGCTGTCGTTTGAAAAAGTGTCACAATCAAAAGCAATATTGGAAAATATTTTTGAAAAAATTGGACCATCTTGTTGGAAATGGTCTCAATTAAATACAGGGTTGACCAACCTGCAATAATATAACCGTTTAACAAGGGCTCTAATAATTCATCTTCCCAAAAGCTGCCGGTAATATTTTTTACAATATACAATATAAGGATCATTGTATAAGCAAGAATCACAGGAATTATGATATAAGATAATAACACTTCAAAAAACTTTGGCATGTGAACGGCTTTTTGGTAGTTCTCATTTTCCTTCTCTTCTTTTATCGGAAATACTGGCAAAAGTGAAAGAAAATAAAGAGGAAAGAACCCACACCAAACAATAGCAGCGATCCATTCATAAATTCTATTATTAATTCCGCTAATCAAAAAACTATATGTCCCTATTACAGCGTATATACCAAGCATCAGTACAAGTGCTGATAAAAGAGCAGTGAAATGAGCTTTTATAAAGAGAAACAAACTTTTTGAAAACGCAACGAATGACTGTTTGATACTTGGTATCCAAACGACAGCAGCCAATAGAATTAAAAATAGAATAGCTGTGCGGACTTCTGTTGGGTAATTATTCAACGTATTTGCTTGCAGATAAAAGTAATAGCCAAACGAAGCCATTAAGCCCATAAAATAAATGACTGCTTTTTGTGATAACTGTTTAATCTGTAAACGTTCAATGAACAATTGCATACAAATACCTAATAATCCGGCAACGACACTTGCTACAATTTCTTCTTGCTTTCCCTCCCCTTCGATAGTAATTAGTGCGAAAATCGTTGTCATTGCAAAAGCAGTCGTTGGAAACCAAAAACGCCAAACTGCTGTCGAAATAATTTCTAAACGTTTTTGTATTCGACTGATTACTTTCATTCAGACCACCGCCGTTTTTTCGTTTATTATACCATCTTTGCGGTTGCTATTATTCAGGAGTCAATTGAATCTATCCCAGAAAGCATTGATTTCCTTTTTTAACTGTTCAGGACGATGACAAACTTTTGCTTGTTGCCAATGAGCAGGAAATAAACGACGATATTGTTGGGTGGTAAAACGCTGATCTAATAACAAGATAATCCCTTTGTCCCTCGCATCACGAATAACACGGCCAGCAGCTTGTAAGACTTTATTCATTCCTGGCAGTTGATAAGCATATTCAAATCCTCTACCTTTTTTCTCATCAAAATATTCTTTGATTAATTCTTGCTCATGGTTCATTTGTGGTAAACCAACTCCAACGATGATACTGCCAATCAAGCGAGGCCCTTTTAAATCAATTCCTTCTGAAAATATTCCACCTAGTACACAAAATCCAACTAAAGAATGTTTGGCTTCTGCATTAAATTTTGCTAAAAAATCTTCTCGCTCCTGTTCGTTCATTTGAGTATCTTGGATAACGACATCTATATCGGGAAATAGCTGATGAAAGGTTTGGTAACAATCATCTAAGTACTTATAAGATGGAAAAAATACTAAATAATTTCCCTTTTTCGCGTAAACGGCGTCTGCTATCGTTTGGGCGATTGGTCGGTAACTGTTACTCCTTTGTTTATAAGTGGTTTGGATATAGTCAGCAATAAATACTTGCTGGTTCTTTTCTGGAAAAGGGCTAGGCAAGCGGTAACGTAATGCTTCCCGATTTCCTCCTAACACTTCTTGATAATAGGTTAAAGGCGTCAAACTAGCAGAAAAAAGTAAACTTGCTCTTCCCTTATTAAGGGTATCAGCTAAAAAAGGAGCTGGTGACATACAGAATTGCCGAATTTTTAAATCGTTGTACATAATTTCAATTGTCGTTTCATAAGTATCATCATAAAAATCATTGATTTTTAAAAAGTGTAAAACTTCAAAATAAAGATCTAATACTTTTTCTTGCTCTAGACTTTCAGGATTAGCTGCCAGCCATTCCTTAGTTAACTCGCTAAAACGGAATAGTAGCTTAATTAGCGTTTCGGCCGATGCACTTTGGTGATGGAATGTCCATCCCGCTTCTGCGGCAGTATCTTCAATGGACGCGAATTCTTCTTCAATCTTGCGCAGACTTTTTTGAATCTTTTTATCGTTTTTAGAAAAACTTTTTAAAACGTTTTTAAAAGACTGACGATAAATAGAAGCTGAATACATTTCTCGCGAACGATTTACCAAATTATGCGCTTCATCAACTAAAAAGTAGTAGTCTTCATTATTGTCTTCAAAAAAACGTCGTAAATACACGGTGGGATCAAATAAATAATTATAGTCAACAATAATAACGTCACAAAAAAGACTAACGTCAAGTGATAATTCAAAGGGATCGAGTACATGCTTTTTTGCGTAAGCTTCGATTACCGAGCGTGTTATTTGGTTTTCGCTATGTAAAATATCCCACAACGCTTCATTAATTCGATCATAATAACCTATAGTATAAGGATTGTCAGCCGGATTGCTTTCATTTTCTTCTACAAAACGAATTTTATCTTTAGCGGTAATCGTAATACTCTTAACTTGAGCTCCTTCAGCAGCTAAAGCATCCAATGCATCTTCAGCTACTTGACGTGTAATTGTTTTAGCTGTTAAATAAAAAATCCGATCAGCGCGGTCTTCTCCTAATGCTTTAAACGCTGGAAAAAGCGTAGATATCGTCTTACCAACGCCTGTGGGCGCTTCAACAAATAACTCTTGTTGAGTACGTAAAGTTTTATAGGCTGCTGTAGCCAATTCTCGTTGTCCTCTACGAAATTCTTCATAGGGAAATTTTAATTTCGTTAATGTTGTATTACGCTCCCTGCGCCAATCTGCTTGGAAAACTAACCACTTATGATACTCTTTCATTAAATTATCAAAGAAATCTTTTAAAAAACTCCAATCATAAGAACGTCTTTTTCGAGTGGTTTGTTCTTCAGTTGTTTGGTAATAAGTCAGTTGCACTTGAATCTTTGATAAATCATTTTGTAAACAGTAAATATATGCATATACCATTGCTTGATAGTAATACATTTCAATTTGAGATTCTTCTAAATCTTCGAAACGTACTTCTGAGGTTTTAATTTCATCAACAATCCATAATTCGTCTTCTTTAAAAATCCCATCTGCGCGACCTTCAACAATAATTTTATCGTTTTCAACGGTTGCTTCTTCTTTTAGGAAAACTTCTTTTTGATATGTTTCACCTGCAGCTTTTTGTAGCTTACGATGAATCCGGGCTCCTTCTTGTGCTGTATGGGTACTGGTCGTTTTCTGATTATCGAGATTTCCTCTTCGTAAAATGAATTCAACAAGGTTTCGTACGGAAATTTTCCCTTGAAGCATGCTGACACCTTCTTTCAAGCTATCATTATAAAATACTTTTGTTCATTTTAACAGCAGGTTTAAAAAAACGACTCATCTTCTTTGTTTGTAGGTATAATTTACGTTATACTTAAACTAGTATCTTTTATAGAGGAGGGCTTTCTTTTATGCATGTAGTACGGTTGGTAACAGGCGACATTGAGGAAAACTGTTATCTTGTGTGGCAAGACCAATCACTTTTAATTATTGATCCAGGTGCTAATGCTTCTGTTATTCAACAACAAATTGAACAAACTAGAGCTACACCTATTGCAATTTTATTAACCCATGCTCATTATGATCATATTGGAGCTGTTGACGATATACGTGATGAGTATCAAATTCCAGTTTATATTAACCCACTAGAAATCGAATGGTTACAGCATCCTGTATTTAACTTATCAGAAAGATTCCCCAAAGATAAGCAAGTTATTGTGCGACCAGCAGATTATAAATTAGAACTGCGGGATTATACGTTAGGCGACATGTCGTTTAAAGTCGTTCCCACCCCTGGCCATTCGATTGGTAGTGTGAGCTTTATTTTTGACGATTTTGTGGTTTCTGGAGATACTTTATTTAATGGCAGTATTGGTCGAACAGATCTGCATACGGGTGATTTTGAACAGCTACTTGAAAGTATAAAAACGCAGTTGTTTACTTTGCCTGATGATTATAACGTTTATCCAGGACACGGACTGTCAACTACGATCGGATATGAAAAAGCAATGAATCCTTTCTTCATAAATTAATTAATCAAGGAGTGAACCAAAGATGGCAAAAACAGAATTATATGTAGTAAGACACGGTAAAACAATGTTTAATACAGTACAACGGGTGCAAGGTTGGTGTGATACCCCGCTAACAAAAACTGGCGCAGAAGGCATACGTTACTTAGGGTTGGCTCTTAAAGATACTGATTTTAAAGAAGCCTATGCGAGTGATTCCGGACGTGCTATTGAAACTGCAAGAATTATTTTAGGAGAAAATTCTCGCGGACCCCAAATTCCTTTTCGTGTAGATAAACGTATACGTGAGTGGTGCTTTGGTTCTTTGGAAGGCGGCTATGACGCTGAAATGTGGGGAGTTGTTCCTAGAGTCTTAAATTTCAAAAATTATGATGAAATGATTGATAAAGAAACCACTTTTAAAGAAATCTGCGAAGCAATCTATGATGCAGACACAGCAAATTGGGCAGAAACTTACGATGAATTAAGCTATCGCGTGCATACTGGTTTTGAAGATATTGCTCACCGCGTAGAAAAAAATGGAGGTGGCAAAGCGCTGGTCGTCTCCCATGGTTTGACAATTTCCTTTTTATTAAATTTAATTAATGAAGAAAGCGACGTTCGGATGGATTTAGCAAATGGTTCTGTGACGCATTTGACCTACGAAAATGGTGAGTTTAGTTGCCAAGAAGTTGGTTCAACCGCCTATATTGAAAAAGGGAAAGAAATTGCTCAAGCACATTAAAAAAGTAAATTAAAATAAATTTATTAAGCAAGTTTTTAAAACTTGCTTTTTTTTATAAAAAATTATTTATAATCCTTTCTTTTACAGGTATACTTATCTTTGGCATTATTTAAGAAGGGATTGAAAATATGTTTTTTACAAATATTATTAAAGCTATTATTTTAGGGATCATTGAAGGAATCACAGAGTGGTTACCTATTAGCAGTACAGGGCATCTTATTTTAGCTGACGAATTTATTCGCTTAGAAGCAAGCGAAGCATTTATGACAATGTTTAATGTTGTGATCCAATTAGGCGCTATTTTAGCTGTAGTCGTTTTATATTTTAATAAGCTAAATCCATTTGCTTCAAATAAGAACACGGTTCAAAAAAATGAGACGTGGCAGTTATGGTTTAAAGTAATCGTCGCTATCATCCCTTCAGGTATTATTGGAGTTCTTTTAGATGATTGGTTGGATGCTAATTTTCATGCATTTTTACCAGTAGCTATCGTACTAATTGTTTATGGGGTTGCCTTTATTCTCGTGGAAAAAAGAAATCAAAATAGACAGCCGAAAGTTGCGCAATTAAACCAAATTACCTATAAGTTTGCTTTAATTGTCGGTATGTTTCAAGTTCTTTCTTTAGTTCCCGGAACATCTAGATCTGGCGCTACCATCTTAGGTGCAATTATAATTGGGGGTTCACGATTTGTTTCAACGGAATTTTCCTTTTTCTTAGGAATTCCTACCATGTTTGGCGCTAGCTTTATTAAGATTCTAAAATTCATTGGTACTGGAAATAGCTTTGACTTTCCTGGCACTGTTGTTTTATTAGTAGGAACAGTTATTTCCTTTATTGTCTCGATCTTGGCTATTAAATTCTTAATGAATTACATTAAGAAAAATGATTTCACTGCATTTGGCTGGTATCGCATTGTTTTAGGAGTGATCTTGATCCTTTACTGGGGAATCGCTATGTAACATCTAATTTAGATAAAACAATCCCAAGAAATTAGTTTAATGACTAACTTCTTGGGATTGTTTTACATCTAGATTTATTTTTCAAGTATTTTTAATTGTCATGCCATCAATCAAATCTACAGCATCTTCATTATAGTTTATAATTAATTCAAATTCATCGTAAATTTCTTTCCATTTTACAATTTCTAGAACGTCTTGTTCTTCACTAAATAAACGTTTCTTTAAACGACTGTACAAACGATCCCCTTGTGATTCAACTTCATTAACATCAGAGATCAATTCTTTTAAAGTCTTAGAATTTTTAAATTTAGGAAATTCTTTCATTGCCTCATGCACACCTTTAGCTGCTTTTGTGACTAAGGCGGCAAATTTATCTGTTTCTGCGCGCATTTCGGTAATCACGAGATTTTCAAACAAATACGTCATTGCATTAATTCCATCTAAAATGTCATCTAAACGCTCAGAAACCACTAGAATATCTTCACGTTCAATAGGTGTAATAAAGGCATCATATAACTCGTTGGTTAATTCTTCAACTATATGATCACTTTTTTTTTCAACTTCGTGGATTTTTTCCGCCTTTTCCGCAAAATTGTCAGTGGAGTAATTATCCACGATTTCTTCTAAGATCTCTGCTGCGACATGTACATTTTCAGCAAGCTGCGTCATTTTCTTAAAATAGTTATATTGTTTTTTTCTTCCCACTTTAATCTCTCCTTAAAAAATTGCCACGAAAAGTTTGGCCATGATATAAGCAATCAGACCACAACCTGGAAATGTCAATAGCCAAGCTGAAATCATTTCTTTTACAATCGACCAATCTACGCTTGACATGCGTTTAGAAGCACCCACGCCCATGATCGCTGTTGTTTTTGTATGTGTTGTAGAAACTGGAATACCAAAAATAGAGGCGAAAAATAAGCAAATTGCTGCACTTAAGTCAGCGCTAAAACCCTGATAAGTTTCAAGTTTTACCATGTCCATCCCTACTGATTTGATGATCCGCATGCCACCAATTGAAGTACCAACGCCCATAGTAAGCGAGCAAAGCGCCATAACCCAAATTGGGATAACAAAGCCATTACCTGTTTTTTCAGCTAAGCCATTATAATATAAACCCAGCATAAAAACGCCCATAAATTTTTGCCCGTCTTGTGCCCCATGTAAAAAAGCATTGGCAGCAGCTGAAACGGCTTGTCCCCAAGTAAAAAATTTATTAGCCTTTCTTCTAGAAGCATCACGAAATAAAAAAGTTATTAACTTAGTGACAAGATAGCCTCCACCAAACCCCAAAATAGTTGATAAAACTAAGCCAATAATGACCTTTGTCCACTCTTGCCCATTAACTGCGTCTAGACCACCTAAGGCCATAGCAGAGCCAGTCAAACCTGCGATTAACGCATGCGATTCGCTCGTTGGTATGCCAAAATACCAGGCACTTACGGCCCAAACTACAATAGAAAACAACGAGGCTGCTAAGGCAATTTGGGCAACGCCCATTTGTCCTTGCGCTTCAAAAGATACAATGTTACTAATTGTTTCTGCTACTTGCGCATTAAAAAAGGTCATTATTAACGCGCCCATAAAGTTCATCACAACTGCAATTCCAATAGCTGTATTTGGTTTTAATACTTTAGTTGATACGGCTGTGGCAATCGCATTGGGTGCGTCAGTCCAACCATTTACAAAGACAACGCCCATAACAAGCGTAACTGTAACCACTAATGCAACGCTCAAAATTTACACCACCATTCCTAAGTTCGCAGTTATCATAGCACAAAAGTAGGACTTTGTGGAAGTTAATTTGTTTATCATTCATTTTTTTGTTTAAAAATGTAAAAAGAATTGTTGCTGCTAGGTTTAGTCAAATTTATAACGTCCTTTGTGTAAAGTAAAAATTCTTTGCAAGTTGTTATTGCAAACGACTTGTGCATTCTGTATAATGACTATTGTTGAATTATACGTTTATTTCGTATAATATTTTCTACTTCGGAGGTGAAATAAATGCCACAAATTAAAGGTGCAATTAAACGAGTTCGCCAAAATGAAAAAGTTACTCCTAAAAATTCAGCTCAAGTAAGCGCAATGCGTACTGCTATTAAACATGCTGAACAAGCTGCCAAAGAAAATTCTGATAATAAAGAAGCGTTGTTTAACGATGCTGTAAGAGCAATCGACATGGCTGAATCAAAAGGTTTAGTTCATAAAAACAAAGCTGCCCGTGATAAATCACGTTTGAGCAAAGTTGTCGCAAAATAATTAAAAGGGATTTGAAGTCTGTCATTAAACTTCAAATCCCTTTTTTTTATGCTGTTTTTAAAAGAAATAGCTGAAATAAGAATTCTTTATCCATTTGTCCTGTTTTTATTTTATAATCATTTTCGATTAACTCATCATATAACTGCGTTAAAGTTTTAATATTCATCTTACGAACTTGCTGAATAGCTAGTTTAACCCGGTAAGGATGAACGTTTAAGCTGCGGGTAATATTACCTTGCTGATACCCCATATTCAATAAGATAGCTGTTTGCAAGTAAATTCGTATCTGACTAATCAAAATGGCATTAATTTTGATGGTCTCTTCCCCTTGTATATGCAGATCTTCATATAACTGCAAAGCTTCTGCCGTTTTGCCTTGCAATACATAATTCGTCAAATCAAATACATTATCTTCTAATGACTTTGGTACGAGTTCCTCTACGTCTTTTTGACTGATATGCTTTGTTTTTGCTGCAAATAGTTGAAGTTTTTGTAGCTCTCTCATTACTTTCGTTAAGTTCGCGTCTGTCAGACGAATAAACAGTTCAAAAGCATTCCGATCCATACTGATTTGATCATTATCTAGCGTCTGTTGTAAAAAGCGACGTACTTGTGCTTCGTTCATCGGTTCTACATCGATAACTTCGGCATACTTTTTAAATTGTTTAGAAACTTTCTTACGTTCATCGAGCTTTACATACTCAGCGAAAAACACCAGAATTGTTGAATCCACAGGATTTTTTAAATAGGATATAAGTCGCTCTACATCATGCTCAGGTGCGTTTGCCTTTTTTTCGGCAGTTAAAATAAACGGATTTTCAACAAAAATCAAACGATAGTCACCAAAAAAGGGCATGGATTCAGCTTCGTCAAGAATTGCATCCACTGGGTCTTCTTCCATATCAAATTCGGCAAAATTTAAGTCATCAACATCCAGCTGCAAGCTTTCAATAAAAGCTTGACGAATTTGCTTTTGTAAATATTCCTCTGTCCCCAAAACCAGATAGGTTGATTGAAATTTTTGGTCATGGATTGCTTGTAAAGCATTCTGAACATTCATAAACGATTCCCTCTTCTTATTTTTCCTACGTTATCTACTTGCCATTATTTTTTTAATTGCTCACATCCAAAAATATCATATCATGAAGAAAAATGAATTACTACCCTTCTTTTTGTTGTGAAATAGACATCTTAGGCGCAAACATTTGCCATGAGTAACGAATCATTCCTTGCTCATCTGTTCTTAAAATTTGAACCTGATGATCCTGTAAGGTGTCGACAACTTCTGGGTGCGGATGGTTAAACCGATTGTCTTTTCCGCAAGAAATAATTCCCTGTTTAGGTTGTAGCTGTTTAATAAATGCTGGCGCGGTTGAAGTCCGACTGCCATGGTGTCCTAGTTTTAAGACATCTGCTTGTAATCCAGGATAATCTTGCATCACCTTTTTTTCGCCAGCTTGGTCTAAATCACCAGTCATTACAAAATTTACACCATAGATTGTGGTCCCAATGACTAATGAGTCTTCATTCTCCCCTTTTCCAACATGTTCGGGCGCTAAAACATGAAGTTTTAGTTTTTTTCCAACTTGGTCTTTACTACCGGTCTCTTTGACAATGGTATTTTCCGTCAAGTTTTTTAAAAGTTTTTTGATGTTGGAACTTTGTTGACTTCCCTTACCTAGATAAAGTGTTTCAATCTTAAATTCTTCCATTAATTTTTGCGCATCGCCCATATGGTCCGTATCACCATGGGTTAGAAATAAACCGTCGATTTTTTTGACGCCCTCCCCTTTCAAGTAAGGAATTAATGTGTACTCTGCATTCGTACGATAATTTCTACTTTGCCAATTGTCTTCAAAAAAATTCACCTTGCCACCGGTATCAATGACATAGACCTCTTGTTTAAAAGGAGTTTGAATTACGATACTATCTCCTTGACCCACATCGACAAAGGCAATTGAGGTTTCTAATGAGCATACTTGAAAAGCGACCAGCACAAGCGTCGGTATAAATAGCCAGCGTTTTCGATAATTTTGATAGATGTAAACACCTGCTACTAAAGCTAGTATAGTTAAAATAAGTGAGGGTTGTCCTGTAGTTAAAACAAAGGATTTAGTAAAGCTAAGCAAATGTTCAAAGAAAATAATGATTTTTTCCAATAAAATCTCTGGTATATTAGAGGAAAATCCTAATAGTTTAAAAAAGCAAGTACTAACTAATAAGGGTAATAGTAATTGACTGAATAATGGAATAAACAAAGCCGTTAGTAAGCCACCTAAAATGGGTAATTCAAAAAACATATACATAATTAATGGAGCAGCCAATAAGGTAATTTCTTGAGAATGAAAGAGTTGTTGCCATTTCGTTTTTAGCCTAGGCTGATCTAGTAAAATCACCCAAGATATCCAAAGCGATAAAATGCCAGAAAATTGTAGCAACGTTTTAGGATCATGTAACAGTAATAAAAACAACACAATGCTGAAACGGTCTAAACTCGATAGATGGATATTCATCTCTTTAAAAAGTAAACGCAACATATACATAAGAGCTGCCCGCCAGACACTGACGGTTTGTCCAAAAATGACGATACTAAGGGCGATGAACAAGAAAAAAATGCCTCCAAATTCGGTGAAAGTTAACTGTGTACGACGCAGAAAATAAAATATCCAGCCATAAAACAGATAAACGTGCATACCTGAAATGGTAAATAAATGTAAGATTCCTGCACTACTATATATTTCTTTAATTTGTTGAAAACTCGTATCACGATAACCAAAAAGTAAAGACAATATATAAGGAGTAGATTTTTTTGCAAAATTTTCCTGTACCCAATCAATGCCACAAGCACGCCACTGTCTTAAGATAGAAGTTCGGCTTAAAGCACGTTTATTTTGTATTTCTTCAATACGAAAAGTTCCTAGTTTATGGTTAGAAAAGGCAAACCATTTTCCGTCAAAACCGTGTAAATTACGTTTTCCCTCTGTAGGTAAAAATGCACCTTTCGTTTGTATTTCTTTACTCCAGTTGGCACGCTTTTGCCAATTTTTTTGTTCTGCTTCACTTGCAACTTGGTACTGCACATCAACTTTCCATTTGTCCATTTTCCCTTCAAAAGAAACTAAGTCGCCGTTAATTTTAATTGTATCATTATAAATTTTAATTTTTGTAGTCAGCTTTTCTTCGGGTGCTGGTGGGGTTGGTAAAGCACTGATTTGTGTCCTTAACAATAGAAAAAAGCTGCAAAAAATACAGAGTAATCCTAAGACTACTTGTTTTTTGCAGCAGATCACAAATAAAAAGTAAAGACTAACTAATAATAAAAACGGTTGATGAAGTAAGTAAGCATTCAATAAACTAGCAGCTATGGCTATAGGAAAAAACAATTGGTTTTTCCAAGAAAGATCAAGGCTGTTCTTCATTTAATTGACCAAAAGATAATTTTTCAAAATAATGAGGTTCAAGTTCGACTTGGTGAACAGATCCGCCGACTTGCTCAATTAACTCTAAGCCATAAGGATCATTATGATAATTATGAAGATAATGAATTGTCTTAACACCTGCTTGCAATAGTGCTTTAGTACACTGCAAACAAGGAAAATGTGTAACGTAAATTTCGGCGCCTTCAGTAGAAATTCCTAATTTAGCACATTGTAATATCGCATTCATTTCTGCGTGAATTGTACGTATACAGTGGCCGTCAACTAAATAACAACCATCGTCAATACAATGTGTATCACCGGAAACCGAACCATTATAACCACCAGCAATGATTCGTCGGTCTCTGACCAAGGTAGCACCTACTTCAAGACGAGTACAAGTGCTTCGTAAGGATAAGAGCAATGCTTGAGCCATGAAGTACTGATCCCAGGGTATTCGTTTATCTGTCATCTTTTACCTCCTTGTTTTGTTTTAACTATATTTTAATTGATTCACGCAATTTTTCAACTGTCTTTTCACCAAAACCTGAAACTTCATTTAATTCATCAACTGTTTCAAAAGGTCCATTTTCCTCACGATAATCTATGATATCTTGCGCCTTAGCTGGTCCAATACCGCTTAATTCTTGTAATTCGGTTAAATCTGCTGCATTAATATCAATCATTTCTTCAGTTTGACTTTCTTCTTGTACTTCTCCTGCTACTTCCATCTCCTCAGCTTCTGTTTTGTTTGGGACGTAGATCATTTGTTGGTCACTTAATTTTTCAGCTAAATTTAATTGTTTTTCTTCAGCATTTTTAGTGAATCCCCCTGCTTCTAAGATGACTTCTTTGACCCGAGCATCTCCTGTAAGCTCGTATACTCCTGGTTTATTGACCTCTCCTTTAATATCAACCATAATTTTACCTGTTTCTTCGGTTTGCTCTTCAGTGGTTGTAGTCATTTGTTGGAACGGTTCATCAGATTTCTCCCAAGCAGTTTGCTCCTTATTTGTTTGGGTAAAATAAAAGACAATGGCTACTATTAAAATAAAAATGCCTATAATTAAAGGCAAAAATTTTTTCATCCGTTCCTTAATCGTCACTTTGTCCTCCTCCTTTCACTTATAAGTACGCAAAAAAACACCAAATCTTTTTAACAATCGAAAATTTTTTTCAAAAGTTAAAAAGTTTGGTGTCTAAATGAATTCTTTTATTGCTGGTATAGATGTAACTCGATAATCGGCTTGAATGTCGGTAAGTAAATTTTCGTTATCAAAAAATAAGGTTTGAACACCTGTATTTTTACCTGCATCCACATCCAAAGCACGGTCACCAATCATAACCGTAGTTTCAGGATCTAATGAATACTTATCCAGCAAATAATTCAATGCTTCCGGATCAGGTTTTCTTGCAAAATTATTTTCTGGTCCCACGATTTCTGTAACCAAATCAGCTAGTTGTTCATATTCTAATAACTTTTGCGTTGAAGCTGACAGTCGATGTGTTAGAATCATGTTCTTTTTGTTATTAGCAACAATTTTTTGTAAGACATCCTGCGTTCCTGCAAAGCTTTTAGGAACATAGGCAACTTTTTCTTCATGCTTTTTGGCTTTTTTAGATAGTTCCGTAAAGTCTAATCGATATTTTTCAGCAATCGCAGCCGAAGAATACTCTTTTAAAATACGGTAAACTTCTTCTTTACTACTTTCAATACCATAATCTTTTAAAGCTAAGACATAACCTTGTACAATCATTGGATAGGTGTCAAATAGCGTCCCATCAAAATCCCATATAAATGTATTAAACAAATAATTTACTCCTTTATTTTTTTATTTACTTGTTTATTTTATCACGCTTTATTTGTAAGTGCTATTGGTTGTTAAAATATCGAATAAGAGAATATTTTTTCTTTTACCAAAATTGTGTTATATAAAAACAAACAGCCAGAATTATTTTTCTAGCTGTTCATTATTATAATCGCTTAAAACGTCATTTGTTCGATTCGATCAAAGGCTTCTTTTAATACAGAAATTTTCTGGGTTGCAGCTAAGCGTACATGATGGTTACCAGTAGTAACGCCGAATGCCTTTCCAGGAACTACAAGTACTTGAGTTTCCTCCAATAATTTCTTGGAAAAAGCAACAGAATCTAATTGAGTATCAACAATATTAATAAATGCATACATCGATCCTTTTACTTCCCCTAAATGAAGAAAATCAATGGCATCCACACGCTGTTTCACATAATTAAGCCGTTCTTTAAAAACATTGACTACCTCAGGAATAAGCTCATTAGCATGATTTAAAGCATAAATTCCAGCTTGTTGTGAAATCGCTGGGGCAGAATAGGTGATATTTTCGTTAATCAACTTAGCTGTCTCACTAACATAAGTTGGTGCAATCATATAACCGATCCGCCATCCCGTCATAGCAAATGACTTTGAAAAACCACTAAACGTAATCGTATTTTCAGGAGCAAAAGTTGCCATTGGCGTGAATGTATCATCGAAGACCAATTCCTCATAAATTTCATCTGAAAGGATAAACACCTCATGCTCAATCGCAATATCTGCGATTTTTTGAAACGTTTCTTGTGAGAAAACTGCGCCAGTTGGATTGTTAGGTGAATTAACCACGATTGCCTTTGTACGACTCGTAATTGCCCGCTCAAGCATGGCAGCCTCTAATTGAAAGCCATCTTTTTCATAAGTAGGCACGATAACTGGCACACCACCGGCTAATTCAATTTGGTCTTTATAGGGTGAAAAATAGGGTTCATGAATAATCACTTCGTCACCGGGATCAAGAATAGCTAAAAATGTTAAGTACATTCCATGCATGGCGCCCACTGTCGCACGCACTTGGTCAGCGGAAAAGTCTAAATGATAACGATTCTTGTAGTGATCGATCACTGCCTGGATAAAAGCAGCACTTCCATCTGAGGCAGTATAACGAGTATGACCAGCTTTGGCATCCTCAAAGGCTTGATTGATGATACGCTCATCGGTGATTAAATCTGGGTCCCCGATGGATAAATCAAGCAACCCTTCTTTACTTTTTGCCAATGTGCCAATATTCATCATAATGTTTTCTGCTGGTTCTTGATATTTTTTTGCTAATTTAAAACGATCCACGAGTAATGGTCATCTCCCTTTTTATAATACTTTTTTTAGAAAGTTTTGGGTTCGTTCGTTTTTTGGATGATCAAAAATGTCTTCTGGCTGCCCTTCTTCTTGCACCACACCGTCATCCATGAAAATGACCCGGTCAGCTACTTCTTTAGCAAAACCCATTTCATGGCTGACAACAATCATGGTCATCCCTTCTTTTGCCAAAGTTTTCATGACGGAAAGAACTTCTCCTACCATTTCTGGGTCTAATGCAGAAGTTGGTTCGTCAAACAACATCACATCAGGATCCATCGCTAGGGCTCTAGCAATAGCAACCCGCTGTTCTTGACCACCGGAAAGACTTGCTGGGTAACTTTCAGCTTTATCCGTCAAACCAACTAAGTCCAATAGTTCGTATGCTTTTTTGTTGGCCTCATCCGAACTTTGCCCTTTTACTTTAATTGGACTAATTGTAACATTTTCTAGAACTTTCATGTGCGGAAATAGGTTAAAACTTTGAAATACCATGCCCATTTTTTGTCGTAATTGGTCAATATTATTCTCTTTAGCTAAAAGATCATTACCTTCAAATAGAATAGTCCCTTCTGTTGGTTGCTCTAATAAATTCAAGCAACGTAGAAAAGTACTTTTTCCACTTCCCGAAGGACCAATAATAACTACCACTTCACCTGATTCAACGTTCAAATCGATCCCTTTTAATACTTCATTTTCACCGAATTTTTTATGCAGGTTTTCTATATTAATCACTTGTCTTCATCCTCCTTTCAGCGACACCCAATAGACGAGAAAGCGTAAACGTCAATACAAAATAAATTAACGAAACAATTAAGTATGGCAAGAATGGTTTAAAACTTGCTCCTTGTACATTCCCCGCTTGGAAAATCAACTCAGAAACACCGATAACTGAAATAACCGATGACTCTTTAATGACTGTAACGAATTCATTACCTAAAGCCGGCAAAATATTCTTAATTGCCTGCGGGAAAATAATGTAGCGCATCGCTTTTGTCCGGTCCATACCAAGTGAACGGGCAGCTTCCATCTGTCCTTTATTTACGCCATTGATTCCTGCACGGATAATTTCAGCCACATAAGCTGCACTATTGAGTGACAGTGCAATACAACCAGCCACAAAACGTGACAGATCAAGACCTAAAATACCTGTGCCGAAGTAAACAATAAATATTTGCACTAGCAAAGGCGTTCCGCGCACATATTCAATATAAATGGAGGCAAGAGCTCTTAAAATTTTTATAGAAGATAATTTCATTAAAGCAAAGATGGTTCCTAAAATAATACCGAAAATGACACCGACAATAGCTAACAGAATCGTGTAACCAGTTCCTGATAGATAGTAAGGATAATACTCTTCAAAGAAACTTTGGTCTTCATCAAACATCAGATTATTGGCTTCTTCTTGATACCCCTCTAGTAAATTTTCGTCATTAATTGTTTGAATAGAGCGATTAATATTTTCGGAAAGTATAGGTGAATCTTTAGGCAATGCAACGGCTGATTGTTTAGCACCGTCCTCAAATTCTACATTAGAAAATGCCAAATCATCATTTTCATCTACATAAGCTTTAGCCACTGGCCCTTCTAATACAGCACCGTCAACCTTTCCATTTTTCAAATTCATCACGACATCCGGAATTTTTTGTAAAGAAGTAACTTGCGAGCCTTCTAATTCCGTGTTGGCTAATTCTTCTTGTGTCGTTTGTTTTTGAACACCAATAGGAACTCCTTCAAATTGATTAACATCAGTATACTCGTCTTGATCTTCTTCTCGTACAACTAATCGTTGTTGTGAATTCATATAAGGATCAGAAAAGTCCACTTCTTGTAAACGTTCAGGAGTTGGTGACATGCCTGAAATAATCAGGTCAATTTTCCCCGTGTCTAATGCGCCCAATAGAGCATCAAAACCCAGCTCTTCTATATGGAGATCAACGCCCATATCATCTGCAATTTTTTGCGCGATAGAGACATCAAAACCTACAATTTCATCCTCACCGTCTACTGTTGCATGAAATTCATAGGGCGCATAGTCAGCTGATAATCCAACAACTAACTCCCCACGTTCCATAATAGCATCATAGCGCTCGTCTTGTTGCTCTTCTTCCGCAGATGCTTGTACAGTCGGAAACAGCTGAGCAAACAACATGAGAAACGGGATGAGCACTAAAAATAACTTTTTAAACTTTTTCATTTGCTATCTACCCTTCTTATTAATAATAATTGCATAAAAATTCATTTCTTGGTTGGGATTATCTTATCATAGATTAAACAAAAGGAAAAGGTATTTTTAAAATTTTATTTTTATTCATAAATGTTGTATATATAAACTGACATAGATCACTTGATTTAAAAACAAAACTGCTATATATTAAATAAATGTGTCCGTAATTAATACATGAGAAACAAATTTATTCATTGATTATACAAAAAACATAGATGAATAAAGATACAAAACTATAATAGATAAAAGAAAGGAACTAACTATGCAACAATTGATCGTTCGAGGAGCACCGCAGATTTATGAATGTACAGCAAAATCTTGGGAAAAGCTTCCCTATTATTTAGATGAATGGAAAATCAAACGTGTGTTGGTTTTGCGTGGAAAGGATTCCTGGAAAGCCGCTCAACCTTTCTTCCCAGATTTAGGTAATTATACTGTTTATGAAAAATATTATGGCGGAGAATGCACGGATGAAAAAGCCGATGAACTTGTTTCTATTATTATGCAAAATAATATCGAAGCTGTCATTGCCTGTGGAGGTGGTAAAGTTTCTGATCTAGGAAAAACTACTTCTCATAAAGCGGAGCTTCCCATTTTTATTATGCCGACGTTAGCAGCCACTTGTGCTTCTTACAGCTCTTTAAGTGTCATCTATAATTTGGATGGTTCAATGAAACGATATGAAATGTTTTCTATTAGTAGTGCCGCGGTATTGATTGAACCAGCAGTTATTTTGAATTCACCCCGTGAACTGATGATTGCCGGCATTGGTGATACTTTAGCCAAATGGTATGAAGCAGCGCCCATGATCGAACAATTAGCTTATCAACCGCCTGAAATCCAAGTAGCCTTATTTGCTGCTCAAAGATGTCGCGATATTTTGTTAAGAGATAGTAGCCAAGCACTGGAAGCTATGCAGACTTCTACACTTAATCAAGCGTTTCAAAATGTCATTGAAACAAACATTTTACTAGCTGGAATGGTCGGTGGTTTCGGCGATGATTACGGCCGCACATCAGGAGCACATTCAATCCATGATGCGTTAACTATTTTACCTGAAAGCCATCAGACCTTACATGGTTATAAAGTTGCTTATGGCATCTTAGTTCAATTAATGATTGAAGATAAAAAAGAAGAGCTTACGCGTTTACTGCCTTTTTATCACCAATTGAACTTACCGACTTCTTTAAAAGATATGGGCCTTGACTTAACAGAGGAAGGTTATCAACAAGTAGCCGTCCGCGCGACCCTACCATGGGAACAAATCCATTACTTAAAAGAGGAAGTAACTCCGCAATTGGTTGTTGCTGCGATGAAAAAAGTTGAAAATTTAAGTTAAAAAGCAGAGCTGTGATATAAGTTCTTTTGATAAAAGAATATCCGAACTATAGTGAGATCACTTCTGCGATTACCCGTCGCAAATTAAATCTCATCAAATATAGTTCGGGTATTTTTGGCTTGTTTTTACTTAGGTCACAGCTTCGTTTCGTATTTGAATGAACAATCTTCCAGGTGGTCATTGATCATACCAATTCCTTGCATAAATGAATAAATGATTGTCGGTCCTACAAATTTGAATCCTAATTTTTTAAGTTCTTTACTAATTTGGTTTGATAGATCGGTAGTTGCTGGTACTTCAGAGAAAGTTTGCCAATGGTTAACAATTGGTTTATCTTCGACAAAAGACCAGATATAAGCAGCAAAACTACCATAGTTTTCTTGCACTTTCAAAAATATTTGTGCATTATTAACAGCAGCTCGTATTTTCAAGCGATTCCGAATAATTTGTGGGTTAGCCAGCAGTTCAGCAATTTTATTTTCATCATAATGTGCAATTTTTTGGTAATCAAATTGATCAAAAGCCGTCCGAAAATTTTCGCGCTTGTCTAAAACTGTGGACCAACTCAATCCTGCTTGCATACTTTCCAACACAAGTAATTCATAAAGTTCCTTTTCATTATGCGTAGGCTTGCCCCACTCATGATCATGGTAGTCTTGCATTAAAGAGCTTGTTGCAGCCCAATCACAACGAATAACCATTATTTGTCCCCCTTTCTTCTAGTCTATTCCGACTTTTTCGCTTCTACGCTCCATTAATACCGAATCGCGCCATACACCATATTGATCTTTTCCTAATTTCTCACGGTAACCTACTTTGCGAAAACCACATTTTTCATGCAAGCGTTGGCTCCCATAATTATTAGCAAAAACGTCAGATTCTAACGTCCAAAAACCGATTTTTTCCGAATAATCGATTAAATGATTTAATAAAGTCGAACCTACGCCTTTTCCTTGATAGTTGTTATCGATATAAATACTCACTTCTGCTACACCGTTATATTCAGGGATCGTATACGCTTGTTTTAAAGTGGTCCAACCAGCGATCTGATCCCCATCTAATAGTACAAAACGCCCCTCTTGCAAACGTTCTTGATCAAATTCTTCATAGGACAGTTCTTCAACTGTAAATGTTGCTAAATTTGTTTCCATTCCTTGTCGATAAATATTATATACAACAGACCAATCTGTTTTTTCCATTTCACGGATTTTATATTGCATAAATACCTCCTTGTTACACGATATCTATCTATTATTCTATAGAACCACAAAAAAAGCAATCATACTCTTCTAATGAAAGAGCGTGATTGCTTTTAATTGCCGAGTAAAATTCAATCAGCTATTTTTTGATTTATTCTAACCCTTTTAAGGCTTCTCCGATTTTAGTATCCCCATTGATGACATCAAACTCTTTTTTACGCGTGTCATCATCAGCTAAACTTGCGATAATAATTTGCGCCACGTCACTGCGGGTAATTTCGCCACTTTCAACTAGTGTTTTTGCTAATTTGATTTTACCTTTAGGTTCATCATCTGAAAGAAGACCAGGGCGCACAATCGTATAGTCTAGTCCACTATTTTTTAACCATTGGTCTGCATAAAATTTTGCAGGATAATAGGGTCCTAGTTTATCTAGCCATTCAGGGCGTGGATCTTCTAACCATTGTTGACTACCAAGTGCACTAACAATAACAAAACGATCAATATTGGCATCTTTTGCTGCTTCTATAGCTTTTACTGCACCATCTAAATCAATAAACATCGTTTTATCTGCTCCAGTGTTGCCTCCAGAGCCAGCTGTGAATACGATAGCATCGGCGTCTTTTGCTGCTTGTGATATATCACCGACAGAGCCTTCTAAATCAGCTAAGACCGCTTGTACCCCTTGTTCTTTGAAGTTTTCTAACTGTTCTTTTTTACGCACCATTGCAATTGGCGTATTATTATCAGATTCTTGTAGTTTTTCAACCACGATTTTACCAATGTTACCATTTGCTCCAATAACTAATACATTCATTAAAACATCTCCTCTTTAGTTGATAATTCAATCATAACATTGAAATGCTTATTCTTGCTAATTATTGCGTTTGTAGCATGTGTCAGTCAATTTAGAACAATAGGTTCCAACTTCTTACGTCCGAAAAGCCGGGGGTTGTATCTCAAATATAACCCCTGAAAAGACAAAGATAGAGAAAACATTCGAGAAACAGTACCCATCATTTGGGAAATATTGAAAAAAATAGAAAAATCGTTTACTCTCCCTGATATAAAAAGTTTTTTCACTAAACCTTTTATAAGAAAAAACCTAAGAAAACAACTGTGTATCACGGTTGGTTTGTTTATTCTATTATTACTAACGCTTGAAAGCCAGCGTCTTATTACATAAAATGTTAAAGCTATTCTGTTTTTAAAAACCAGTTAAACTTCTTTAACAATAAAGCATGAAGGCCGTTGGTTTAAATATTTATCTTTCCAACTTATTCCAAGTTTCTCCCATTTAGTTGCTTTTTTTTCCAAACGATAAATCCCATAATTATTCATCGCATAAAATACACCTGGACTTGTTGGATCGGCTGCTAGATTATGAATCGACGAGCTGTTTTCCGGTAACCCAGCTGTTATATCAGCCCATGGATGATTACCTTGTTTGCGATAGATTGCTGAATACTCAGAAAGGCTATGAGCGTGTGCTGCGTTCTTTGCTGCAGAAATGATACGATCATAAGGATTATTAGGATTAACCACCATATTGTAGGCGTACGGATGGTTTTCTAACCCTGCGCTCATATACTGCCAGCTTTGGCCTTCATCATCACTTTCTGCATATGAATGGCCTTTTTTATGCACGCCATCTCCGCAAGCTGCGTAAAGTTTTCCAGGAGATTTCGGATGCGCAAGTAGCGTATGGATGTCTATAGGACTGTTTTTAGTTCGATCAATCCAAGTTGTTCCATGGTCTTTAGTGCGAATAAAGGCGCCGGCTTCAATGGAAATACTTAAGTGCTCTTCATTTAAATAGCTTGGTGTAATCCAGCGCACATAATGCGTATACGGACGTGGCGGAAAGCTCCAATTCCTTTTTGAAGGAAGCGTCTGAATACCCGTAAATTCATACCAAGTTGCTCCTTTATCATTTGAATAATAAAGCATACTCGGTTCCGTGCCTGCATAAACGATATTATTTTCGCTTGTCTTTTTAGATGGACTTACAGCAACGGAAGTTACCCTTTCAGAGCGAATTCCTAACTGTTCTTTTTGACCAATTTTTGCCCAGTTATCTCCCCCGTCTTCACTTTTCCAAAGACCATTATTACTAGTACCACAATAAATAACGCTTTCATTTTGCGGATCAAAAGCTAATCTTGTCGGTTGCAAACCGGTTAAGCGAGAAAAAGTAGTATATCCATTGGGCGTTTCTTTAGCGATAAGTAACTCCTCATCCATACCTAAAAAAAATTCTTTCATTGCACTTCGCCTCCTTAGTGTTATCCCTTATCTTTTGCATAACTAATATAGCTAACTATCCAACCTTCTTTGTTTCATTATATTATAAATGGTAATGAGAAAGTAGGAATAGGTCCCTCTTGTTTTTCTTTTTTCCAACAAAACGATATAATAAAATCAAATTAAAAAACAAGGAGGAAGTTATGCTACTTATTATTGATATGCAAAATCAGCTACTTGATTTATCGTATGAATCATATAATATAAATATTTATCAACTACTACCCAAAATCGCTCAACGTCTAAAAAAAGCTAGATTGGAAAACGAACCTGTTATTTTTACCAAAGATATTCCTATCGAATATGCAAATAGTGAACAAGCCAATCATTCTAAGTTTAAATTGCTTCCTGATTTAAAACCACTACCTAATGAATTAGTGATCATTAAGCATTCTTATAGCATGTCACCAGAAAATTTATTACAGATAAAAAATAAATATAAACCCCAATCAGAAAAGATCGAACTAGTCGGTGTAGAAACAAATTTATGTATTTTAGCAAACACTATTACTTTACAAAGTACATTTCCTACCTCTAAATTTGTCATTGACACTGCTCTAATTTCTGGTCGAGAACACGAGATCACAGCATTAAACTTACTGCTTGATTTTAAAGTGAGGATCAAACGATAAAAATTTCTTTGGTAACAATTTGTTTAATAAAAAGTAGCCAAGCAAATTTAGCTGAGAGAGTATTCATCAAATTATTGCATTTACTTTGCTAGAAATACGGTTTTTTCCAGTAGTTGGAATCCATTTTTCAGATAAAAGCTTTCTGAGGGAAATCCTTTATCTGTGTTTAAGATGATAGCGTTCATACCTTTCTTTTTTATATCCGTTTCTATAAGAAATAGAAATTCACTTCCCACACCTCTTCCTTGGAAGTTTGTCTTCACACAAAATTGATCAATATAGTACTCCATCCCTTTTATCCAAGGTTTCTTTGTTCCTATACTTAAGGCGATAACCGTATTATTTTCCTTTAAAACATAGCCTACAAAATAATTATTGTTGATATGATTTTCAAAAAAAGTAAATACTTGTTTTCTAGATTCATATACATCGTTCCAAGGTTCTTTTGAAAATGTAGCAATAAATAAATCAACGCACTCCTCTATCACATTTTCATCTAGTGGACATAATTTTGTTTCGTTTTCCATATTCTTTTTCCTCCCAAAACGTTTTGTGCCATTAATTCGACGACATTTTGCGTTTTTCTATCGATGCTTCAGTTTTTAATAAAGAATAAACATAAAATTCCACAATATATGAATACAAACCGAAGGGATAATATTTTTGTTTTTTACAAATATAACACTAAATAAAAAACTTAGTAAGAAAACGTTGATAAAACTGTCTGAAAGAAAAAATTCTACAAAGGTATCATTAGTTCCAACTTTTTCAACTACATATTAGCTTCGTTTTTATTAGGAATAAAGTTCATCAAATATAACTTTTTCATTTCCTTACCTCATTTTAATATGTTTTAAACATAAAAAAAGACGCTTCTTTTTACAGAAACGTCTCCTAATTTTGAAAACTAATGTTTTTGTAGAACCATTACCGTCTCTACATGATGGGTTTGTGGGAATAAATCAACAGGTTGAATGCTGTCGGTAAAGTACCCACTTTCTGCGAATACTTTTAAATCTCTTGCCATTGTTGCTGGATTGCAAGAAATATAGACAATCTTTTCTGGGTTCATCTCACAGGCAGTTTCAATAAATGACTGATCTAACCCTTTACGTGGTGGATCGACAAAAATCACGTTCGGTTGAATTCCCTCTTTTTGCCATTGAGGCATAATAGTTTCGGCTTTACCAGCTATATATTCTGCATTATTTATATCGTTAAGTTTCGCATTTTCTTGGGCGTCTACAACTGCTTGTTTGATTGTTTCCATACCGTAGACATGAGCAACTTGATCAGCTAACGATAAACCAATCGTTCCAATTCCAGAATAAGCATCAACGACAACGTCTGATTTTTTTAAATCAGCTAAATCAAATGCTTTTTGGTATAAAACTTCAGCTTGTTGTGTGTTTACTTGGTAAAATGATTTAGCAGAAATACGGAACGTTTTCCCAAGCAATTGATCATAGATGAAATTACGTCCTAACAAAACTTTTTCTTCCGCACCTAAAATTACATTGGTTTGTTTTGGATTAATATTTTGAATAATAGAAACGACTTCTGGCAGCTTCTCTTGGATTTTTTGCGCAATTTTTTCTCCTTGGAAGAAGTGTTCTTTGCGCGTCACTAGTACCACCATCATTTCATGAGTTTGATACCCACGACGAATAACAATATGACGCAAAAAGCCGCTATTATTTTTTTCATTATAAACTTTTACTTCAAATTGCTGCAAAATTTCACGAATGACCACAATAGCTGCATCAATCGCTGGATCTTGAATATAAAAATGGTCAAGTGGTACTAGTTCATGACTATTTTTCCGATAAAAACCTGTCTGCAACACGCCATCGATTTTACGTACCGGGATTTGTGCTTTATTGCGATAACCAAAAGGCTGCTCCATGCCTATTGTATCTTTGACCTGAATGTCAGGCATTTTGGCCGTTTTTACAATGACATTTTTCACTTGTTCTTGCTTGAACTCTAATTGTTGTTTATATTGCAAATGGCTAAGTGGCGCAACGCCTGTACGAAGTAAGTCTTCATTTTCGACTGCTTGTCGATAAGGGCTCTCTTGAATAAGGGTGAGAACTTTACCAAAGCCAAACTTCTTACCAACTTTGAGAACTCTTATGCGAACTTTTTCTTGAGGCAAGGCATTTTCAATAAAAATCGGATACCCCTCTATTTTAGCAATACCCATACCTAGATGAGTTAAATCTACGATTGTTACTTCTAATTCTTGATTTTTTTCAATTGGAAAATCTTCCATTCATTTTCTCCTTCATACTTAAAGTTGCCAGTGAAACAAGACAAGAGAGACTGAGATATAAGCCTCCAACAGTGATCACTTCCCAAATAGTGGGAACCTTGCTCTTTTAATCCTATAGGTTCTCGTCGCAAAGAACTCCCTAAAGATTAGAGCACCCAATTTTTTCGTGAATCATTGCTAGAAATAACTTATTTCCCAGTCTCTCAAAAGAACAAGACTCAATCTTTTTTGTCTTCATCAATTTCTTCATCATTTAAGCGTTCTACTTCTTTGATGAATCCTTCGCTGATTTTTTCTAGTTCTTCTTCAGTTGATACAGCACTATCAGGTATTTCATCCACATCGGCAAATATTTCAATATGTTGGTGTAGATTTTCAAACGTCATAGGTGCATCGCCGCCATATTCACCATCTAAATTAATCATTAACCGTTTTTGCGATTGCGGAACAGCAACTTCTAATTTTGTGGTTTTAGTGTAAATAATCCGTGGATCTTTTACATGTTTACCGTTTCTAAGCATAATTGCTACAAGATGTAAAATCTCGAAAATATTGGCAGTTTTTACGATAATCAAAGAAAATTTACCATCATCAAGTTTTGCGTCAGGGACAATTTGTTCAAATCCACCAACTGAATTGGTCAGCCCTAAAAAGAACATCGATGCCTTGCCATCATATTCGCCTTCATCAAATTTAAGATGCATTTTGATAGGCCTAATTTGTGGCAACAATTCTGCACCTTTAGCTAAATAAGCCAGATAACCAAACACTCGCTTCAAATCTGAAGGAACTTCGTAAGTTAGTTCGGTTAAATGTCCACCTGCTGCGATGTTAATAAAATAGTTTTCGGGCGTTTTTCCGATATCCATTTTGATTGTTTGATTTTTTAAAATTACTTCAGCTGCAGCTTTTACGCTATCGCGTGGAATTTTCAACGCTCTGGCATAATCGTTGGTAGTTCCCCCTGGAATAATCGCCATTTTAGGACGATTAATTAAAGGAGCTATTCCATTAACTACCTCATTGATAGTTCCATCACCACCAGCTGCCACAATTAAATCAAAACCAGCTTGGCCTGCTCGTCTAGCTTCATTTTTGGCAGAATAAGGGATCGAAGTAGTTGCAAACGCACTTGCTTCATATCCTGCCTTTTCTAGAACAGCTAGGATATCTGCTAAGTTTCTTTTTATTAATTCTTTTCCTGAAGTTGGATTATAAATTACCCGCGCTCTTTCCATGATTACCTCTTATCGTTTCTCTAATTCTTCTTTTAACAATTTGTTTACAACGCCTGGATTAGCCTTTCCTTTGGTTGCTTTCATTATTTGACCAACTAGAAATCCTATCGCTTTATCTTTTCCGTTTTTAAAGTCATCAATCGATTGTTGATTATTGTCCAAAACGTCATTAATAATTGGCAATAGCTGTGCTGGATCTGATAATTGGATCCATCCATTGGCTTCTACAATTTCTTTTGCATGGCCGCCTTTTTCGATTAGTTCTTGAAAGACTTTTTTAGCGATTTTTGAACTAATTGTACCGTCACTAACTAATTGTATCATGCCTGCTAAATTACTTGGTGTCAACTGGGTATCGGCTAGCTCTAATTTTTCGCTGTTTAAGTAGGCTGAGACATCACCCATCAGCCAATTTGAGACTTGTTTAGCATCAACACCTTGTTGCAAGGTTTCTTCAAAGAAATCAGACATCTCTTTTGATAAGGTTAATACCATCGCATCGTATTCTGGTAATTCAAATTCGTTAATATAACGTTCACGACGCTCTTTGGGCATTTCTGGCAATCTTTCTTTTACTTTATTGATCCACGCATCATCAATTTCAAAACGCGGAATATCTGGCTCAGGGAAATAACGGTAGTCAGAAGAACCTTCTTTTACACGCATCAATACAGTTTTTCCTGATGCTTCATCAAAACGACGCGTTTCTTGTTGTAATGAACCGCCGGATAATAAAAGTTTTGCTTGGCGTTTTTCTTCAAAAGCCAAACCCTTTCTGACAAAGTTAAGCGAGTTTAGATTCTTCAATTCTGTTTTGATCCCAAACTCTTCTTGACCTAATGGTCGTAATGAAATATTGGCATCACAACGCATTGAACCTTCTTCCATTTTTACATCAGAAACCCCTGTAAATTGAATAATTGAACGCAAAGCATCCAAATAAGCATATGCTTCTTCTGGTGAACGCATGTCTGCTTCTGAAACTATTTCAATTAACGGTGTTCCTTGCCGATTCAAATCAACGTAAGAATATCCTCCGATACCGTGCATATTTTTCCCAGCATCTTCTTCCAGATGGACACGTTCAATACGGATTTTTTTCTTTTGGCCTTCTACTTCAATTTCAATCCAACCATCATGTCCGATGGGTTCGTCAAGTTGGGAAATTTGATAAGCTTTTGGATTATCTGGATAGAAGTAGTTTTTGCGATCAAAATGAGTTTCTTGTGAAATATCACAGTTCAGTGCTAAAGCAGCTTCCATTCCGTATTCCAAGGCGGATTTATTCATAACAGGTAAAACGCCAGGATAGCCCCAATCGATAACATTCGTATTACTGTTAGGTTCTGCCCCAAAATGAGCAGGAGCGGGAGAAAAAATCTTCGTATTGGTTTTTAATTCTACATGGACTTCAAGTCCAATCACAGTTTCGAAGTTCATTTATTTGCTCCTTTCAATATTTCAGGTTTCTTAGCATGAAAATCAGTTACTTGTTCAAAAGAATACGCTGCTTTATACATTGTATCTTCGGCGAAATGATTACCAATTAATTGCAGACCTACCGGTAAATCATTGGAAAAACCACAAGGAATGGACATGCCGGGAAGACCAGCTAAATTCACTGGGATGGTTAGAATATCACTGGTATACATAGTCACTGGATCATCAATTTTTTCACCTATACCATATGCAACAGTAGGTGTTGTTGGACCGATAATCAAATCATAGTCAGCAAATACTTTTTTAAAGTCTTCTCTGATTAATGTACGAACTTGTGCCGCTTTTTTGAAATACGCATCAAAATAACCCGCACTCAAGGAAAATGTCCCTAACATAATCCGGCGTTTGACTTCATCGCCAAAGCCTTCACTACGTGTGTTAACATACACATCTTCCAAAGTTGCTGCGTTTTCACTACGATAGCCGTAACGAATACCGTCAAACCGTTGTAGATTAGAACTTGCTTCTGAAGAGGCAATGATGTAATAAACAGCCACGCCATGTTTTGAATGAGGTAGACTAACCTCTTCTACTGTAGCACCTAGCGACCGAAAAGTATCAGCTGCTTTTAAAACAGCGTCTTTAACCTCAGCATTCACGCCTTTATCCAAATATTCTTTTGGTAAAGCAATTTTCATCCCTTTAATATCGTCACCTAAATTGGCAGTAAAATCTGGCACACTGCTGCCAGAAGAAGTACTATCTTTTGGATCAAAGCCACTAATTGCGTTTAATGCTAGCGCATTGTCCTTAACACTACGCGTAAGTGGACCAATTTGGTCTAAAGAAGAACCAAAAGCGATTAATCCAAAACGAGACACGCGACCATAAGTTGGTTTCATGCCGACAATACCATTAAAAGCTGCTGGTTGGCGGATGGAGCCACCGGTATCACTACCTAAGGAAAGTGGGATTTGGCCGCTAGCTACTGCTGCTGCTGAACCGCCTGAAGAACCGCCTGGAACTTTCGTTTGATCCCAAGCGTTTTTTGTTTCTTTAAAATAAGAATTTTCCGTGCTACCACCCATAGCAAACTCGTCCATATTTAATTTACCAACAGCAATCATATCAGATTGATAAACTTTTTCCATTACTGTGGCGTCATAGATCGGTTCAAAGTTATATAACATTTTTGAGGCAGCTGTTGTCAAAAGATCTTTAGTGACAATATTATCTTTGATTCCAATAGGAATACCTGCTAAAATATTTTCTTCGGTAATTCCTTTTTCATCAATCGCTTTAGCCATTGCTAAAGCTTTCTCTTCATTTAAGGTAATGAATGAGTCAATCGCTGATTCTGTTTCATTGATCCGATCAAAAGTTTCTTGAATTAATTCAACGGCTGTAATTTCTTTTGAAACAAGTAAATCATGTAATTCTTCCAAACTTTTATCATAGAAATTTGCCATTATGCGCCACCTTCCTTGTCATCAATAATAGCTGGCACTTTGATAAAGCCGTTTTCTGATTCCGGCGCATTTTTCATTAAAGCATCTCGGCTAGTACCCTTTACCGCTTTGTCTTCTCTTATCACATTGATTTCATCAGTGATATTGGATGTAAGTGCAACGTCTGTTGTGTCCACTTCTTCTAGTGTTTCAAACATATCAATAATTTCACCTAATTGTTCGGTAAATTGATGTAACTCATCTTCTGAAAAAGATAGTTTTGCTAATTTGGCTACATGGTCTACTTGTTCTTCACGAATCGCCATAATATCCCCCTCAATTATTCTTAATTATTTATTTACAGGTTGTTTTCACTGTATTATATCACTTTATTGAAAATCATTGAATAATTATCATGAAAGTTTTAGATTTGTTATTTATTTTTTTACTTATACAGAACTGTTCTCAAATGCCTCAATCATTTGATCTTCATTCCATACCGTAACACCTAGCTCTTGTGCTTTGCTTAATTTACTACCGGCATCTTCGCCAGCTACAACGATATCTGTACTTTGAGAGACACTGCCAGTTACTTTGCCACCTAGACCTTCAATTTGATTTTTAGCTTCGGGCCGTGTATAACGATTTAATTTACCCGTTAAAACCACCGTCTTATCTTTAAAAGGAGATTCGATTTTTTCCATTTCGCTAGATGTCTTTCCTAAGTAATCAAAATTAACGCCCGCTTTTTCTAATTTAGTAAGCAATTCATGCACTTCTTTTTTAGAAAAATAAGTAACTACGCTGTCTGCGATCGTCTGTCCAAGAGTATAAAGTGAGTTAATCTCTTCAGCTGAAGCTTTTTTTAAAGCATGAACCGTTTTAAAATGTTCAAGTAAAATTTTAGCTGCTTTGCCGCCTACATGCCAAATGCCTAATCCAAAGACTAAGCGGTCACTGGAGCGCCCTTTACTTTCAGAAATAGCAGTTAATATGTTATTGGCCGATTTTTCTTTGATCTTATCAAGCGTTAGCAAATCATCTTGTTTCAGATAATATAAATCTGCCACATCTTTAACTAAGCCTTTTTCATACATCTGATTTAATATTCGTGGGCCTAAACCATCGATATTCATCGCATTTCTTGAAACAAAGTGGTTAAGTCCTTCTTTGATTTGGGCTGGGCATTTCGGATTAATACAACGCAAAGCGACTTCTTCATCTAAATGAACCAAATGACTACCACAGATTGGACAATTTTCTGGTGCATGGTAAGGTTCGCTTTCGTCACTACGCTCTTCAAAAATCACATGCGATACTTCCGGAATAATATCACCAGCTTTATAAATCACCACTTTGTCGTTTATCCGAATGTCTTTTTCCTGAATATAATCATCATTATGCAAGCTAGCGCGACTTACCGTCGTTCCTGCTACTTTTACTGGATCCATAACCGCAGTAGGCGTTAAAACGCCAGTACGCCCAATCGTCCATTCAATATCTTTAACCACTGTTTGAGCCTCTTCTGGCGGAAATTTATATGCGATTGCCCAACGCGGTGCTTTAACAGTATAGCCTAAGTCTTCTTGTTGCTCAAAAGTATTCACTTTAATCACTACACCGTCAATTTCATAAGATAAATCCGTTCGTTTTTCTTGAAATTCTGCAATATAATCCCAAACTTCATCAATTGAATGGCACAGTCTACGTTCTTGGTTTGTTTGAAAGCCTAAATCTTCTAGTTCTTGTAAAGCATCAAATTGCGAGGATGAATCCAAAGGAGCGGTATCAGCAACTGAATATAAAAAGGTACTTAGATTACGCTTGGCGGTCACTTTGGAGTCTAATTGTCGTAAACTTCCAGCCGCAGCGTTTCTAGGGTTTGCAAAGACATCTTGCCCTTCTTCTTCTCTTTGTTGATTTAAACGCATAAAAGATCTTTTGGGCATGTAGCACTCTCCTCGAGCTTCGAGGGTCACTGATTTTTTTAATTTTAATGGGATTGAGCGGACAGTTTTGAGATTTTCGGTAATGTCTTCTCCCACTGAACCATCACCTCGAGTTGCCCCTTGTACTAATTTCCCATCTTCATAACGCAAAGAAATAGAGAGCCCATCAATTTTTAGTTCACATGTATAAGTAACTTGATGCCCTAAAGCTTTTTGTACACGTTGATCAAATGCAGTAATGTCTTCTTTATTAAAAACATCGTTCAAACTATACAAAGGGACATCATGGACAACTTTTTTAAATCCTTCAAGTACAGGACCACCTACCCGTTGTGTAGGAGAATCTTCAGCAACTAATTCAGGATGCTTGTTTTCAATTTCAACCAGTTCTTGGTATAAAGAATCGTAGACAAAGTCTTCAACACTAGGTGCATCTTTTACATAGTATTCATAAGAATATTGGTTCAATTGTTCTCTTAGTTCTCGTGCTCTGTTAACAACTGACTCTTCGACCACTTTGGTTTACCTCCTTTATTCTACTTTTTCAATTGGCGCAAAAGCTGCCAAAAACCGTTTAATTCCCATGTTTGGAAAAGCAATATCGAGTTCTATATCCCGTTGGTCGCCACTGACTTTTACTACAGTCCCCATACCCCATTTTTTATGTTTTGCTTTATCTCCAATCTGCCAATCTTTAATTTCAGCAGCTGCAGGTCGTTTGGAAGAGACAGTTTTACTTCCGTTATCCTTTTTAGTTGCCAACCGATTACTACTTTCGCGGTTTCCCGAAATTCGTTGGTTCTTGTAAACTACTGGATGATCAGAGGTCAATAATTCTGAGTCGATTTCTTCGACAAAACGAGAAGGATGATTATATTGCGTTTTACCGTACAGCATCCTGGAAAAAGCGTTCGTTAGATATAATTTTTCTTCTGCACGTGTAATCCCTACATAAGCTAAGCGCCGCTCTTCTTCCAGTTCACTTTCTTCCATTAAAGCACGGGAAAGTGGGAAAATATTTTCTTCCATCCCAATCAAAAAAACGACCGGAAATTCTAAGCCTTTTGCTGCATGTAAGGTCATCAAAGTGACTTCTGAGCTTTCTTCTTCGTATTGATCAACATCAGATAATAAAGATAAATCATTAAGAAAGACCGTTAATTTGTTTTCAGGGGCTTCTTTTTCTTCATCGGCTAAATTGTCATATTGTTTATCAAAATCTTGTGTAACTGTTAGAAACTCGTCCAAGTTTTCCAGACGTGCTTGAGCTTCTAAGGTGTCTTGAGCTTTTAATTCATCATAATAGCCGCTTTTTTGCAGTACCTCTTCAGTCAGCTCAGTCATTGATAGATAAGGAATCATTTGATGGAAATCAACCATCATATCGCCGAAAGCTTTCAATTTTTTCATTACTTTGCCACTTATATTTGATAACTCAACATTTTCTGTTGCTTCCAAAAGCGGCATGCCGTTAAAGTCAGCAAAATCACTTAATTTTTCCATCGTTCCAGGGCCAATTCCACGTTTAGGTACATTAATAATACGCGCTAAACTTAGCGAGTCAGCAGGATTAGCAATCGCGTTTAAGTAAGCTAAAATGTCTTTAATTTCTTTACGATCGTAGAATTTATGACCACCGACCATGGTATAAGGAATATTGGCCTTTAGTAGCATTTCTTCGACTACCCGCGACTGTGCATTCGTGCGGTATAGGACTGCAAAATCGCCATATTTTTTCCCTTCTGCTTCCATTGTTTGTTGGATGTTTTCTATAATAAACTGAGCTTCATCTCGTTCAGAATCTCCACGATAATAAGTAATGGCTTGACCTGCTGTATTATCAGTCCATAAGTTTTTATCCTTACGATTTTGATTATTTGTGATGACTTGATTGGCAGCCTGTAAAATATTCTGCGTAGAACGGTAGTTTTGTTCTAAAAGGATCGTTTGCGCTTCAGGGTAGTCTTTTTCAAAGTCTAAAATATTTTGCATATCTGCCCCTCGCCAACCATAAATACTTTGGTCAGCATCGCCTACTACGCAAAGGTTTTTCAAACGTTTAGCTAAAAGGTTAACTAGAATATATTGGGCATGATTCGTATCTTGATATTCATCCACATGGATATATTGAAACTTATTTTGATAAAATTGTAAGACTTCGGGACTCTTGTCAAATAACGTAATAGTATTCATTATCAGATCATCAAAATCCATGCATTGGTTTTTATGCAATTCTTTTTGGTAAACTTCATAACAGCGCCCCACGATTTCTTCAAAATAACTGCCTTGCATTTTCTGATAGTCTTCTGGAGTAAGTAAGGCGTTTTTGGCATTGGAAATATTTCCTAAGATTGCACGTGGATCGTATTTCTTAGGATCAATATTGAGCATTTTCAAGACATTTTTCATTAACGTCCGTTGTTCTGCTGCATCAATGATAGTAAAATTTTGCGAATAACCGATTTGCTCAACGTCTCTGCGTAAAATCCGGACACACATTGAATGAAAGGTGGACACCCAAATATCTTCTGCTTGTTTGCCCAACAGCTCTCTAACCCGTCCTTTCATTTCTTTAGCTGCTTTATTGGTAAAAGTGATCGCCAAAATATTCCAAGGATTCACACTTTTTTCTTCAATTAAAAAAGCAATGCGATGGGTTAATACGCGTGTTTTTCCACTGCCAGCGCCGGCCATTAAAAGTAATGGACCTTCTGTAGTCGTGATGGCTTCTGCTTGTCTTTGATTCATATTTGCTAATAATTCTTTTTGGGATGGCATTAAATAAACACCCTTTCTTTTTCAATCCTTTTAATTATAGCACGTTCTTTCCTTCCAATAAACCGAACAAACTGAACCACTAAACATCAGAATCACAAGTTTTTATTTTTACGATAATACTATTAAAACTTCGCTGTATTTCAATTATTTACTCAAGTTTCGCACATGTAAAATGATATTAAACAACGGTCTTATCAACTCTTAGGTCGAAAAAAGTCCTGATATTGACTGCCTACCTTTTTATACAAAAAGAACTCCTTTTGTTTTATAATTGATTTAACCACAAACCAAAAACAAAGGAGTTCTTGCCTTTATGGTACACTTAAAAGCTATTAAAAATCAATTACCGAATGAAATAAAAGCCCTTTTTTCTGAATTAAAAGTCACGCAATTTTTAAAACAAGCCCATATGGAAAAGCAAAAAGGGTATTCGGTGGCTATTCTATTCACTTTTCTCTTTAGCCTCGTCTTTAAAGGAAAATCCTTAAACCAAGTTCTCAGTGGGCGGGAAAGCGACCAATACATGAAAAAAGATACCGTGTATCGATGGATGAACAATCCCCATAACAACTGGCGTCTGTTTTTACTTCGGTTTAGTGCGTCTGTCATCGAAAAGCTCCATTCTTTAACGGATACGAAAACCCATATTCGGACGTTGATCTTGGATGATTCGACGTTTTATCGTAATCGAAGCCAAGAGGTACCAGGCTTAGCTCGTCTTTGGGATCATGCGCTCAAACAAGGATACAAAGGGTATCGTATGCTTACTTTAGGGTTCTCCGATGGCTATTCTTTCATTCCGATTGATTTCGGGTTACTATCCGGTAAGAAAAAAGTGAACCAAACAATAGCAGAAAAAGATCAACGAACCGTAGGAGCCAAACGATTCAACGAATCAAGTCGTAAAATGCCCGAAGTGGCACTTGAGATGGTTCAACGCGCCTTGAACCAAGGGATTTACGCCACCCATGTGTTGATGGATAAATGGTTTACTTCCCCTAAAATGATAGACCAATTACACGATATGGGGATTCACACCATTGGGATGGTGAAAAATGGAAAAACCAAATACCTTTTTCATCAACGTTTATACAAGCTGGAAGAACTTTATGCCAAATCTACGAAAGAATATACACAAGAAGCGATTATTTCCTCGATTGTGGTGAAACCAAGCTCCGGCAAAAATCCCGTGAAAATCGTTTTTGTCAAAAATCACAATAAGAAAAGTGCTTGGTTGGCGATTATGACCGATGATCTGGATTTATCTTCCCAAGAAATGGTCAAAACATACTCGGCGAGATGGGACATCGAGACATTTTTTAAGGCATCGAAATCATTGCTTCATCTGACTAAAGAAACACAAACGCGACATTATCAAGCCTTAATTTGTCACACCACCATTGTGTTCACACGGTATATTTTATTAAGCTGGCAGCAGCGCTGTGCCAATGATGAGCGGACCTTAGGTGGCTTATTTTATGAACTGGGCGATCAAATAAAAGAACTCGATTGGTCCGCTGCTCTTATCGAATTAGTACATATTATTCAAGCGGTAAGCGAAGAATCAGGAAGCCAATTACAAGATTTTATTACAAGTCAACTCCAACACTGGGTGGATACTCTGCCCCGTTATATCAAGGCTTATCTCCCAGATTTGGTGTGCGAAACTTGAGTTATTTATTTAAATTCTGTAGCAAAAAATCCATTGTTCTTCATTGAAAACCGTGGTAAACTATTCATGAAGGTGAAAAAATGATTAAGAAATTACATAAAATAGATCAAACAAGATTATACTTTATTTTAAAAGGAGGAATTGTTGGGATCATTTCTGGTATTCTTGTCAGCATTTTTCGATTAACAATAGAAAAAATGACAGAATACGTTCAAGATTTTTATCTTTTTGCACAAAGAGAACCGCTTTGGCTAATTTTTTGGGTCATTCTCTCTGTTTTTGTAGCTATTTTTGTTGGCTACCTGATTAAAGCACAACCTCATATCTCTGGCAGTGGGATACCGCAAGTTGAAGGGGTATTACAAGAAGAAGTCCACTATCGTTGGTTTCCAGTCCTATGGCGCAAATTTATTGGCGGAATTCTTTCAGTTGGTTCTGGCTTATTTTTAGGACGTGAAGGACCTTCCATCCAGTTGGGCGCTTCTGTCGGGCAAGGATTAAGTAGCGCTTATCAATCTCCTAAATATGAACAAAAAATCTTAATCTCTAGTGGTGCTAGTGCAGGATTGGCGGCAGCTTTTAACGCGCCTATCGCAGCGGTATTATTTATTGTTGAAGAAATCCACCATACATTTTCCCCGCTTATCTGCTTGACTTCTTTAGTTTCAGCAATTATCGCTAATTTCATCTCACTATATATTTTTGGCTTACAACCTGTTTTGTATTTAGGACACATGTACGATTTGCCTTTAAAACATTACGGATTACTACTTATAATGGGACTTCTTTTAGGAGTATTAGGTAGAATGTATCAAAAAAATTTATTAGATCTGCCAAAGTGGTTTAATAAACTAGCGATTCCTTCTTACTTGTACGGACTGGTGCCTTTTTTATTAGTAATCCCCATTGGCTTTTATTTTCCCCATCTTTTAGGTGGCGGCAATCAAATCATTTTAAGTTTAGAAGAAAATGGCTATTCGCTTTATTTACTGTTATTGCTATTTTTACTTCGTTATCTTTTTTCCATGATTTCTTATGGGTCGAATCTCCCTGGCGGAATTTTTTTACCTATTTTATCATTGGGAGCCATCTTAGGAGCACTATTTGGATTATTTTCGATTGAATTTTTAGGACTTGAAAGTTATTATTTAAAAAACTTTATTATTGTTGCAATGGCCGGCTATTTTACTGCTATCGGAAAAGCACCACTTACAGCCATCATCCTGGTAACTGAAATGGTAGGTTCCATTAATCATCTAATGCCCTTAGGTTTTGTCTCTCTTGTCGCTTATATTGTGGTTGATTCGTTGGGCGGTCATCCTATCTATGAATCTTTGCTTGATCGTTTAGTTTCCTATAAAAAAATTGCTAACACCAATGAAAAGATCGTTATCGAATTTCCTGTCACTGCAGAAAGTATCTTAGATGGCATGCCTATCCGAGATTTTGTTTGGCCAGAAGAAACGTTGCTGGTCACTATCCAAAGAAACGAACAAGATATTTTGCCCCATGGCGATACGATTTTAAAAATGGACGATACCCTTTTGATATTAACCGATGCTAACCATGCAACTGCTGTACGAAAAGAATTAAGGAAAAAGACATTGATAAAATAGGAAGTCATTTACTTTCCAACTTTTTTAATAGCTGCCTGAATATATTGGTATTTTCTGCTTTATGCTTTATATGTTGTAGAAAATGTTAATATATTTAGGTTTTTCTTTTCTTATTTGAGTCCAGTCTTTGCTCAGCTGTGAATTTGACTGTTTATGCACGATTTTGATTGATATTGAAAAAAACTCATGATAGAATAGGTTCGGAAGGATTGGTTGGAAATGCTTACAGAAAAGAGACATCAACTTATTTTAGATTTTCTGACTGAAAATGACATTGTGACGATAAGCGAACTTATGAAACCGCTCAAAGCTTCGGAGTCGACCATTCGTCGTGATCTGAAAAACCTTGAAGAACAAGGAATGCTTGCGCGTATTCATGGCGGAGCTAAGAAAATGCCGCACCTCAGTTTTGAAGCCACAATGGCAGAAAAGGAAGAAAAATTTCATCAGCAAAAAGTACAAGTCGCAAAGTTTTGTGCTTCCTTGTTAGATACAGAAGATGTAGTCTATCTTGATGCCGGAACAACAACCATTGAAATGATTCAGTTCATTCCGCAAAATTTAGCGATCAAAGTCGTGACTAATTCGGTAAAGCATGCCTCTCTTTTAATCGATCGTCAGATTGAAACCATTATTTTAGGTGGCATGATTAAATTATCGACAAATGCAACACTGGGTGCTACAGCTATTCAGCAATTGCGTGAATTACGTTTTAGTAAAGCTTTTTTAGGAATGAACGGTGCCGAGCTAGAAGCTGGCTTTACTACGCCAGATCCAGAAGAAGCAGCAGTTAAAAAATGGGCAATGAAACAAAGTCAACAAAACTATGTGTTAATTGACCACTCTAAATTACAGCAAATTGCATTTGCTCAAGTTGCTCCTTTAAAAACGGCTACGATCATTACCGATAGTTGTCCGCAAAAGTTCATAAAGAATTTTCAAGACCAAACAACTCTAAAGGAGGTCAAGTAATGATATATACGTTAACACTAAATCCTTCGATCGATTATATTGTTCATGTAGGGCATTTAGAAATCGGTGATGTTAATCGCATGACTGAAGATTTTAAACTTCCTGGTGGTAAAGGGATTAATGTCTCCCGTATTTTACAACGGATAGGTGCGCCCTCTTATGCTCTTGGTTTTTTAGGTGGTTTTACTGGCGATTTTATTGAAAAATGGTTGCTCGAAGAAGGTATTCATAGTCAATTTACCAGAGTTGAACAGGACACTCGGATTAACGTTAAGCTAAAAGCTGAAGAAGAAACAGAAATCAATGGATTAGGTCCTATTTTAAGCGAAGATGAAATCAATCGTTTGAAATTCACTCTATCTGAACTTATTACTAGTGATGATATTGTGGTTTTGTCCGGCAGTACTCCGGGTGGTTTAAGGAAAGGTTTTTATCAAGAACTAATTCATATTATTAAAGAAAATGGCGCTGAATTTGTGATCGATACAACAGGCGACGATCTATTGGCTGCACTACCTGAAAAGCCTTTATTAGTAAAACCGAATAATCACGAATTAGCAGAGCTTTATCATACCACCTTTCATTCCTTAGACGACATTGTCACTCATGGAAAAAAACTGCTCAACGATGGCGTTAAAAATGTTCTTATCTCAATGGCAGGTGATGGTGCTTTATTAATTACACAAGAGGGTACTTACCTATCGAATGTTTTAAAACATGAAGTGAAAAATTCGGTTGGCGCAGGCGATTCCATGATTGCTGGGTTTATTGGAAACTTCTCTCAAACAAAAGATCCTTTAGATGCTTTTAAATGGGGAGTTGCTTGTGGTAGTGCCACTACCTTTTCAGATGATTTAGCAACTGAAGCGTTTATTAAAGAACTATTACCAGAAGTAACAGTTAAAAAAATATAGGAGGTTTACAGAATGAATATCAATGACTTATTGATCAAAGAAGCCATGATCATGGATCTTCAAGCGTCAGATAAAAAAGGCGCGATCGATGAAATGGTACAAAAGCTTTATAATGTCGGCAGAATTAGCGAGATCGACAAATTTAAAGACGGGATTTTAGCCCGTGAAGAGGAAACTTCTACTGGTTTAGGCGATGGAATCGCTATGCCCCACGCCAAAAATGATGCGGTAAAAGAAGCAACGGTCCTATTTGCTAAAAGTGAACAAGGAGTTGATTATGAATCTCTAGATGGTCAACCCACTTACCTATTCTTTATGATTGCTGCTCCTGAAGGTGCCGATAATACACACTTGCAAGCTTTAGCTGCGTTATCACGCCAATTAGTCAATCAAGACTTTGTAGCACAATTAAAAGAAGCCCAAACACCTGAAGATGTGCAGGCAGCTTTCGAACAAGTGGAACAAGACGACGATGATGAAGATGAAGAACAAACGGCTGAAACTTCTTCAGAAACTACTGAAACAGCTGATCGTCCGTTCATCGTTGCAGTAACAGCATGTCCGACGGGAATTGCTCATACTTATATGGCAGAAGATTCGTTGAAAAACCAAGCCAAAGAAATGGGCGTTGACATCAAAGTTGAAACGAATGGTTCCGAAGGTGTTAAACATCGTTTGACTTCAGAAGATATCGCTCGAGCAAATGGCGTAGTTATTGCTGCTGACACAAACGTTTCAATGAATCGTTTTGATGGTAAGCCTTTAATCAGTCGTGCAGTAAGCGATGGTATCCGTAAACCAGAAGAACTAATCAATAAAGCATTAAGCTCAAATGCATCTATCTATCATGGAAGTGACAATGAAGCAAGTGATGCTCAAGATAGTTCAGAAGGCGAAAAAGAATCAACTGGCCAAAAAATCTATAAAGATTTGATGAATGGCGTCTCACATATGTTGCCGTTTGTAGTTGCCGGCGGGATTATGGTTGCTCTATCCTTTATGATTGACCAATGGATGGGAGTTCCCCATGATGCACTTGACCAGTTAGGTAATTACAACCAAGTGGCAGATTGGTTCAACCAAATCGGTAATGCTGCGTTTGGCTTTATGCTTCCTGTTTTAGCTGGATTCATTGCGATGAGTATTAGTGATCGTCCAGGACTGGTAACTGGTTTTGCGGCTGGTGCTATTGCTGAACAAGGTGGTGCTGGTTTTATCGGCGCTTTAATCGGCGGTTTTGTTGGTGGTTATGTAATCACATTCTTACGTAAAGTATTAAAAGGACTACCAAAATCATTAGATGGAATTAAAACAATCTTATTCTTCCCTCTCTTTGGACTTTTAATTACCGGATTTCTTATGCTTTTACTCAACGTTCCAATTGGAGCGCTCAATCAAGGATTGAATAACTTCTTATTGAACTTAAGCGGAGCAAACGCTGCCCTATTGGGTGCAATATTAGCCGGAATGATGGCAATTGACTTAGGCGGACCTTTTAATAAAGCCGCTTATGTATTTGGTACAAGTACTGTTGCTACTACAGTTACTGAAGGTGGAAGCCCAATCATGGCAGCAGTTATGGCCGGCGGTATGGTTCCACCATTGGCAATCTTTGTAGCCACTCGTCTATTTAAAAATAAATTTACTACACAAGAGAATGAAGCTGGTTTGACCAATGTTGTTATGGGAGCTTCCTTTGTTACTGAAGGTGCAATTCCATTTACTGCTGCTGACCCATTGCGTGTAATTCCAAGTTTTGTGGTTGGTTCTGCAATAACTGGTGGTTTAGTTGGTGCATTAGGTATTCGTCTAATGGCCCCTCACGGTGGGATCTTCGTCATTGCACTAATTAGCCGACCATTTTACTTCTTGTTGTTTGTTATCATAGGTGCGATCATTTCTGGTGTTATGATGGGTCTTTTGAAAAACAAAGTTAAAGATTAAAAAATAATCGAAGTTAAATTAAAATGTTCCGAATATAGTGGATTTTGCTTTCTGCTTTATTCGGAACGTTTTTTATTTCTAATAAATTCATTTTTTAAAATAGTTATTAAATTATTTCTTTTTGTGTGAAATGTTGTTATTTTCATGATAAGATGTTGCTAGTGGAGGTGGTATTATGGGCTTAAAAATTAAACAAGATAATATCCTAGATCAAAAATTTGAAGATCTTGCCTTTCTGCCAGATAAAAAAGACGAAAAACAAGATTTAGAACGATTCTTACATCCAGAACCTAAAAAAGACAAAAGTAAAATTAAACAAGATAAATAAAGATAGTTCGTTTAAAAAATTCCGAGCAGTGCGATATTTTTATCGTTTGCAATCGGAATTTTTTATTTTAACGTTCTTTCTTTAGGTCCTTTGTAAATCTGAACGTTTTACGTTTGTTAATTAGACATTTTTATTTTCACTGGCCCCTTCTTTTACTATTAAATGTTTGTTCCGATTTTTCCTAACATAATAAATAAGACAGCGCTTCGCAAAAAAGTACTGTCTTATCACTTTAATATATATTCTTTCATATAATTAAATAAATGCTTCAATTGCATCCCAAGCTTCTGCTTTACCTTCCTTGGTCACAGTTGAAAAGACAACAAATGCGTCGTTTTCATCAAAGTTTAAAACTTTTTTGATTCGTTCAACTTGTTGATTTTTTTTATTTTTAGGGACCTTATCAGCTTTTGTTGCAACTAAGATCACGGGAAATCCATAGTATTTCAAAAAATCATACATTTGGATGTCACCTTCACTAGGATCATGACGCATATCAATTAAAGATACAACTGCTTGTAGCTGCTTGCGGTTAGCAAAATACTCTTCAATCATTTCGCCCCACTTCGCGCGTTCTTTTTTAGATACCTTAGCATAACCGTAACCAGGTAAATCAACAAAATGAAACTTGTCTTCAATTAAATAAAAGTTGAGCGTCTGGGTTCTTCCTGGCTTAGAAGAAGTTCGTGCTAATTTTTTACGGTCAATCAACGTATTAACAAACGATGATTTGCCAACATTTGATCGCCCGGCTAATGCAATTTCAGGTAAGGCCGATTTGGGATACTGTTTTTTTGCGACAGCACTAATAACAATATCTGCTGAATGAACTTTCATAGCTTCCTCCTGGTTAATTTTTTTAGAAAGAAAACCGGATAGATAGTTACTCTATCCGGCTCAATATCATTAACCTGCTTTTTTCTCTTCTTCGTAGGTTATTTCTGGCGTATCTGTGCCGTCTACTGCACCTTCAGTAATAACTACTTTTTTAGTTGAGTCTTTTGAAGGAACATTAAACATCGTATCCATCATGATTTCTTCAATGATCGAACGTAGTCCTCGTGCGCCTGTACCACGCTCAATAGCTTTATTAGCAATTGCACGTAGCCCGTCCTCTTCAAACTCAAGATCAGTATCGTCTAAGGCTAACAATTTCTTATATTGCTTAACTAATGCATTTTTAGGTTCGGTTAAGATGTGTACCAAATCATTTTGCGTTAATTTTTCTAATGCTGCAGTTACCGGCAAGCGTCCGATAAATTCAGGAATTAAACCAAAGTTTAGCAAGTCTTCTGGGATAATATATTGCATAACACTTTCTTCGTCTGAAATCTTTTGGTTATTTGCGCCAAAACCGATTGCTTTTTCACCTAAGCGGTTTTTGACAATCGAATCAATACCGTCAAAAGCGCCACCCACAATAAATAAAATATTACTCGTATCAATTTGGATCATTTCTTGTTGCGGATGTTTGCGTCCTCCTTGAGGCGGAACACTTGCTGTAGTACCTTCTAAAATTTTCAATAGTGCTTGTTGCACACCTTCACCAGATACATCACGAGTGATCGAAACATTTTCGCTTTTGCGCGCAATTTTATCGATTTCGTCAATATAAATAATACCCTTTTCAGCCTGTTCTACATTGTTGTCAGCAGATTGTAAAAGCTTCAACAAAATGTTTTCCACATCTTCGCCGACATAACCCGCTTCTGTCAAACTTGTTGCATCTGCAATAGCAAAGGGTACGTTTAAAGTTCTTGCTAACGTTTGAGCTAAGAAGGTTTTCCCAGAACCAGTCGGACCGATTAAACAGATATTACTCTTTTGTAATTCAACGTCTTCTTCGTCTTCATCCTCAGAAACATCAGCGTTCACCCGTTTATAATGATTGTAAACGGCTACTGATAATGCTTTTTTAGCTTGATCTTGACCTACAACATACTCATTTAGCGCATCTAAAATTTCTTGCGGTGTAGGTACTTCTGTAAGTTCATGATCCGCATCTTCATAAAATTCTTCATCAATAATATCTTTACATAAATTAATACATTCATCACAAATGTAAACACCCGGACCGGCAACAATCTTTCTCACTTCTTCTTGAGTTTTCCCACAAAAAGAACAGCGAACCGGTTGATTTGTATTTGTGTTGTCATACATAGTGTTCACTCCTTGTTTAGCGGCTGGTCAGCATTCATCTTCATGGTACAGCTTTTGTCAGACCATGGTCGCTTAAGTTCAGTTGTTTAAATAAAAACAACCTCTCATTATTTTAGCATAATTAAAATAAAAGAAAAAGGTTTTCAGCCTTGTAAATTAAGGTTTCCTAAAGAAAAACGGCCTGCAGAATATGTGCAGACCGTTTATATCACATAACGATTACTTATCTTAGTCTTTTATTCTTCGACTGCTGATGTAGTAACAAGTTCTACCGCTTTTTTCATATTGATATCATGTTTTAGCATATCTTCTGACAAGACAGAACGAACTTGTGCTTCAGGCATGTTATAAGAATCCGCTAAATCTTTTACTTCAGATGAAATTTCTTCATCTGTTGCTTCAAAGTTTTCTGCGTCGACAATAGCTTCAATAACTAAGTTTGTCTTCACGCGGGTACCAGCTTCACCTTCAAATTGTTTATGCAAATCGTCTTCAGTGGTACCAGTAATTTGATAGTACATTTCAGGACTGATTCCCTGTTGTTGCATGTTGTTCAAGAATTCGTCCATTGCGCGATGAACTTCGTCATGAATCATTACATCTGGTAATTCAACAATTTCAGCATTGTCAACAGCTTGTTTAATCGCTGATTCTTCTACAGCGTCTTGGGCTGCTTTTTCTTTACTTTCTTTGATTTCTTTACGATATTTTTCTCTTAGTTCGTCTAGTGTTTCCACTTCGTCATCTAAGTCTTTTGCTAATTCGTCATCTAGTTCTGGTAATTCTTTTTCTTTAACTTCGTGAACAGTTACTTTAAAAACTGCTTCTTTTCCAGCTAGATCTTCTGCTTGATAGTCTTCTGGGAAAGTGACGGTTACATCTAAGTTATCGTCAGCTTTAGCGCCTACTAACTGTTCTTCAAAACCAGGAATGAATGAATTAGAACCTAATTCAAGTGAATGGTTTTCTGCTTTGCCGCCTTCAAATGATTCGCCATCTACGAAACCTTCAAAATCGATCACAACAGTATCGCCTTGAGCTGCCGGTTCATCTTCTTTGATAACCATTTCAGCTTGTTGTTCTTGTCCACGTTGCAAACGATCTTCAACGTCTTGATCAGTTACTTCACGATCTTGTTTGTCAACTTTTAAGTCTTTATATTGACCTAATTTTACTTCAGGTTTTACTGTTACTTCAGCTTTAATAACCCAATCTTCCCCTTTTTCCATGCTTTCAACATCGACTTTAGGTTGAGATACAGGTTCAATACCTGCTTCTTCTACTGCTGCTTCATAGTTACTTGGTAAAAGGTCATTTAAGGTATCTTCATACAAAGCTTCTTCACCATACATTTGGTTAAAGACAGTACGGGAAACCTTTCCTTTACGAAAGCCCGGGATGTTAAGATCTTTTTTTACCTTATTAAATGTTTTTGTCAAACCTTCTTGAATCTCATTTTGTGCAATCGAAAATGTCAATACACCATCATTGGTGCCTGTTTTTTCCCATTTTGCGGTCATGTAATTCCCTCCGAATTAATTAATAAATTTACATATGAAATAGTTTCATGCATACCTTTAAATAGTACACTAACGCTTTTAAATTGTAAACATTTTAAAAGCAAACTTCCTTAATTTCTATGGTCTTCGTCTAAACTTTGGTAAATTTGTCGAAGTTTTTCCTTTTTTGCTTGAATTTGTTGATAATGGCTCCATTCTTCCGTAGAAATATCTTCTCCGAACATTTCTTTATATTCTAAAATGTAGCTTTGCGCCCAATCTATTGCCTCATTTTCATTAGGTAAAAAAGGATATAATAAGGCAAAATGCGCCTTAATTTCTGGGATAATTAACATTTTTAACTGCGGATTATCTTGCACTTCTTCTTCAATTATTGCAAGTGTTTTATGCAACACTTCGGTATCTTCTGGTAAGGGCAATTCTGCCAGATTTATTTTTTTACCCACCACATTAATTTCTCCTTGAGCACCATCTTGCACTAATTCTTCAATAAGTTTAGGTGGTATAAAAGGATTTTGCACGTGGGGTAAATATTCTTGACAGATAGCTAAAAAATCAGCTAAGGAAACGCCCTTGATCAATGTTTGCCAGTCTTGAGGCTTAATTGGTTGCTGCACTTTATCTAAATAGTCAAGTTGCTTCTTTTTAACCGATTTAAGATCAGCTGAAAGCAGCGTCTGAGCATTTTCTAGTTGATTGAGTTCTTCTTTTAATTGTGGAAATTCTCTTCTTGTATTTTTATACTGTAACAACTTATGAGCGGCTAAAAATTGTGTATCCAAAAGCAATAGATGAAAATATCCAGTAAAACCTTCGCTATCGTTCATAAAAGCAGTAAAATGATCATCTGCTAATTGCAAAGCCCCCGCATAATCACCTAAATGTTGCAGTGCAGCAACCAATTTTTTAGCATAAAAAAATGTAGGCGTTTGTTGATACAATTTTTTAAAATCATTTTTGGCGGCCAAAAAATCTTGGGCTTCCATATTCTTATTGCCATTTTCTAGCAATCGTTCATCCTTATCGGGAAAGTTAATGATATCTGCCATGTTATCCTCTTTCTTTATTTAAGCATTGGCTTTTTGGTTAAACGCTTGGATCAAATTAATCGTTACCACGCTAGTGTCCGCAAAATAGTCTGCTACATGTTGTTTCTTGTTAGTAAAAATCGCTGGTAGGTAACCTAGATATAATAGTGGGTTTCCCTGTAAGATGAAACGCCCCACCATTTCTCTAATCAAAACTGTTTTCCAAGTTAATTTCTTTTCGGTTAAACAAATTACACGAATACCAAAAATCATTTTTCCAATTGTCTGTCCTTTATTTAATTTGGTTAGTAGAGTGAAATAGGCAAGATAGATGGCCAAAGCAAGTAAACTATAGGCGCTCAAGAATTCTGTCGCACGTTCCATCCCCATCCAAGTGAAGGTAGTATCCAAAACAACAGAGGTCATTGCATTAATACAAAGTAAATCAATTATAAAAGCAAACAAACGAATCCAAAAACCTGCAAAAAAGTAATTAGGAAAATCATTAATATACCGCTTCTTTTTCGGTTTTTCTTCATATTGTTGCCAATCTGACTTCTTTTGAGCAATTTCATTTTCTGTGTATTCTTCTGATTTAAAAGAAGTTAATACTTTCTGATAGAATCCCTTTTGTTGTGTTTCATTTTCTTGTTCGGACATCTTATTCACCTCCATAATAATACATTGGTTTAGGTGCTTCAGGTGTACCAATACGTTCGATTACATTGAGCATGCGGTCAGTATCCGTTTGTTCGATGCCTTGTACTTGAGCTATTTTAGAGCCTAACCAGGTACGATCAAATCCAGTTGTCGCAACATCATATTCAAAGACTTGCGCATTTTGCAATTGTTCATCCTCTTTTAAAGTTGTTAAAGCATCCTCAGGAAATCCAATTTCATCTACCAGATCATTGTCTACGGCTTGTTGACCATCATAAATACGTCCGTCAGCAACCTCGCGCACTTGTTCTTCTGACATATCACGTCCGTCAGCTACAATTTGCACAAAACGATCAAACGAATTATCCACATAACCTTGCATGACTTCTTCATCTTCTTCTGTTGGTTCTCTGACAGCTGACCCCATATCTTTTAATGGACCACTTTTATAAGTTTGGTCCTCAATCCCTAAGTTTTCCATTAAATCAGAAAAATTCACACTGGACATGATAACACCGATTGAACCTGTAAGTGTTTCTGAGGTAGCAAAAATTTTATCAGCTGAGGCAGAAATATAATAGCCACCGCTTGCTCCCATATTTTTCATACTAACATAAACTGGGACATCATTTGCTTGAATTGCTCGGATTTCTTTAGCAATTTCGGCACTTTCATACACACCTCCACCTGGCGTATTAACTTCTAATAGAACAGCTGCCACTGTCGAGTCATCTTGAATTTCTTTTAATTGTTCTAGGAAAAATTGATGGTTATATTCTTCACCCGAAAAAAGACCTTCTGTTCCTGTATCAACAATCGTACCATCGAGCGATAATTGAGCAATTCGTTGATCTTCTGACCCTTCTTCTATAGCCTGTTCTTTTATTTCATTCGAGCCAAATAAAACGGCATCCATGCCGCTTAAAGCTTCTTCATCTGATCCTTCATCTGTCATAAATGAAGCGACAGCTGAAAAGATAAGTAAACCCGCAGCGATCAACACTGCGATCCAACGTCTTTTATTCATTTGTACCCCTCCTTTTTAAAAACATAAAAATAAAAATCGTTTCCTTCTTTATTTTAACGAAAGTTTATTATTTAGTATAGTTAAAAAGAAAATTTACGTATCTTATTATCTAGACCAATTCATTTATATATAATTTTTCTTGACTTGAAATCAAATTATGTATATCATTACCAATGTATTTCTAAATAATAATTAATAAGGAGGGTAGCTATACCATTATCGAACAGCGCCAGTTCTGTTTTTTTACAGAAGACGAGGAAAAGAGCTTATCGAAGTATTCGGCGGGTGGCTCTAGGGTCTGCACTCTAAAGACAAGAACAAACGCAAGCTGCAAAGTTTGTAACAAAAAACTTGTCGCGCAGTTAGAAATACGTAATGAAAAAAGAAAGTAGGAATCTCATTATGTGTGGAATTGTAGGAATTGTAGGAAAAGATCATGCAGAACAAATTATTATCAACGGATTGCAACGTTTAGAATACCGTGGCTATGACTCGGCCGGTTTATTTGTCTCAGATGAAAAACAGGAACATCTGATCAAATCCCAAGGTCGCATCAAAAACTTGCAAGAAAAAGTGGCAAATGATGTCAACGGAACTATTGGAATTGGGCATACACGTTGGGCAACACACGGGAAACCGTCAGAAGAAAATGCGCATCCCCATACTTCACAAAATGGCAAACTAGTATTGGTTCATAATGGCGTCATTGAAAATTTTGAAGAACTTTCACAAAAGTATTTGGCCGGTGAAATTTTTTATGGCCAAACCGACACTGAAATCGTAGTTAATTTGATTGCTTCATTTATGGAAAACGATGGACTGTCTACCAAAGCTGCATTTAAAAAAGCTATTACAGTTATTCGCGGTTCATATGCTTTTGCGTTAGTCAACAAAGATGAACCTGAAACAATCTATGTTGCTAAAAATAAAAGTCCTTTATTGATTGGTTTAGGTACTGATTTCAATGTCATTGCTAGTGACGCTTTAGCAGTATTAGACCAAACGCATGAATTCGTAGAAATTGCAGATAATGAATTAGTTACTGTTACTGCAGATAAAGTAATTATCGAAAATCAAGACGGTGAAACAATCCAACGCGACTCTTATGAAGCACAATTGGACGCTTCTGATATTGAAAAAGGAACGTATCCTTTTTATATGTTAAAAGAAATTGACGAGCAACCTACGGTAATGCGTAAATTAACGCAAGAATACCGTGATGATCAAGGAAATGTGAATATTGATCAAGAACTTGTCAAAGAAGTCGCAGATAGCGATCGAATTTATATCGTAGCTTGCGGAACTAGTTACAACGCTGGTTGGGCAGCTAAAAGTTTGATTGAAACAGTAACGCAAATTCCAGTTGAAGTACAACTTTCCAGCGAATTTGGTTACAATATGCCATTGCTTTCTAAAAAACCGTTCTTTATTTTCTTAACACAAAGTGGTGAAACAGCTGATAGTAGACAGGTCCTAGTTCAAACAAATCGTTTAGGCTTTCCTTCATTAACGATTACCAATGTTGCTGGTTCAACCTTATCTAGAGAAGCTAAATATACCTTACTACTTCATGCTGGACCGGAAATCGCTGTTGCTTCAACTAAAGCTTATACGGCACAAATTGCAATGCTTGCTATCTTGACACAAGCTGTTGGAGAAATTAAAGATAAAAAAGCTAATGCCTCATTTGATGCATTTCACGAATTGTCAATCGCTGCGGCTGGTATGGAAGCTATGGTCGATGAAAAAGATTATCTTGCAAACTTAGTTGAGCAATACCTAAGCACAACCCGTAATGCCTTTTATATTGGACGCGGAAATGATTACCACGTTGCTTCAGAAGCAGCACTGAAATTAAAGGAAATCTCTTATGTCCAAGCAGAAGGTTTTGCAGCTGGTGAGTTAAAACATGGAACAATTGCTTTAATTGAAGAAGGCACGCCTGTATTAGGAATTATCACTGACGATAAGACTGGACCACATACACGTGGAAACTTAAAAGAAGTTGAAAGTCGCGGAGCCAATACGATCGTGATTGTCTCAGAAGACTTAGCTCGTGAAGGCGATCAAGTAGTATTGCCTATGGTTCATCCACTACTGACAAGCCTGGTTTCTGTTGTTCCAACACAGCTGATCGCTTATTATGCTTCAATGCAACGCGGTTATGACGTTGATAAACCAAGAAACTTAGCTAAATCAGTAACAGTCGAATAATAAATAAAAAACTTGCAGCAGTCATTATGACGTTGCAAGTTTTTTTACTATAGTTCTTTATCGCTCATTTATGGAATTTTGAGTAAGGTATCTTTAATTCGCTCCTCATTACTGAATTTTTCTGGAAAGAAACAGCGAAATTTTACTTAAGAACTGTTAGTTACATTCTCCAACCGCGTTTATACTGTTTGGGTGCTTGAATGGTTGTATTTAATTCTTTGGCGGCCTGGTAAGGCCAGTAAGGATTGCGTAATAACGCCCGACCGAGCATAACCAAATCTGCTCGTTCATTGCGCAAAATTTCTTCTGCTTGAACTCCACTAGTAATTAAGCCTACAGCACTGGTTGAAATATCAGCTCCATTTTTAATGGTTTCTGAAAAAGGTACTTGATATCCTGGATAGCTATCAATCTTCGCTGGCACAACAGCTCCTGCGCTGACATCAATTAAATCAACGCCTTGTTCTTTCATCCATTTTGCCATTGGAATATAATCAGCTGGTTTCATCCCCTCTTCAGTAAAATCGTTTGCTGAAATGCGTACAAAAAGTGGTTTATTCCAAACAGATTTAACCTCGTCGACCACTTCTTTTAAGATCCGATAACGATTTTCTACTGAACCGCCGTATTCGTCATTTCTTTTATTTGCCAAAGGCGATAAGAATTCATTGATTAAATAACCGTGAGCTGCATGAATTTCTATTATATCAAATCCTGCTTGATCAGCCCGATAGGCAGCTTTTTTGAAAGCTTTCACTAACTCGGTGAGCTTTTCTTTGGTCATTGCTGTTGGTATTTTAGATTCCTCATTATAAGCATTAGCCGAAGGTGCAAAAATTTCTCCTGGAACCGTTGCTTTTCTACCGGCGTGGCCCAATTGAATAGCAGCTTTTGCCCCATGGCGTTGGATGCTTGTGGCTAATTGTTTTAAACCGTCAATTTGTGCATCTTGCCAAATTCCCAAGTCATTATTCGAAATCCGTCCTTCAGGCAAAACAGCAGTAGCTTCCAAGAAAACCAAACCAACTTGGCCTACTGCGCGTGCTTCATAATGGGTTGGATGCCAGCTTGTTACAAAGCCATCCTCGTCGGCTGAATACATACACATTGGGCTCATAACGATCCGATTTTTTAATATTGTGTTTTTAATTTCGTAGGGTTCAAAAAGTTTTATTGTCATGCGTTAATTCTGACCTCCGTGCATAGATAATTTTATTCTGAATAAGGTACAACTTCGTAAGAAGCGTACGGATAATCTCCAATAATTTTGGATACAGGACAACGCTTTTCAGCTGCATCAATATAAATAGCTGCTTCATCGTTGGTCAATCCGTCAATGGCTGCGTATGCTTTCATTTCAAAAAAATGTTCTTTAGTATTTTCATCTTCACAATAATCAATGTGAACATCTACTCGACTCTTTTTCTTAATTCCTTTATTTTGTAAAAGAATTTCAATTGTGGAATTAAAACAAGTCGCCCAGGAAAGTCCGATCAGTTGTTCTGGATTTGTCCCTGCTTCAATACTCGTTGGACTGGATGTAACGACAGACAATTCATGATTTCCTTTAACATATGCGGCACCTTTTAGCCCTTGATCATTGACAACTTCGGTATGATAGATTCTTTTCATACACTTTAACCTCCTACTTTATTTTTTTCACATCAATTAATTATACATCTACTGAGCGCTTTTTTAAAATTCAAAGCATGTAAAGGTCGTTGTGTACTAAACTGCTACAATTTGTGATAAAATGGAGTCATCAAACGGATATAGAAAGGAATTTTTATGGAGACTATTACAAATTTCAGAGATCTAGGTGGCGTTAAAAACCGCGATGGTCAGGTGGTCGCTAAGAAAAAATTATTACGTTCAGGAGAGTTAACCCGCGTTTCACCACAAGACCAAAATGAGCTATTGGAAAACTACCGTTTAGGCAAAATCATTGATTTGCGTTCATCACAGGAAATTGAAGAACGTCCAGATGAAAATTTTAAAAATGCAGATTATGTTCATATTGATATTTTCAAAAACGTTGAGGGCCAAGGGACTGGGCTTAACGATTTTAAACAAATTTACTCCCCTGATGTAGCACGTAACTATATGCATGAAACCTACCGTACAATGGCCGTTAATCCTAGCGCACAAAGTGGTTTTCGAAAAATGCTTGAATCCGCGCTAAGTATCGATTCTGATAAAAGTTTTCTTTTCCACTGCTTTGCAGGAAAAGATCGCACGGGTATTTCAGCAGCATTATTGTTAGAAATCTTAAATGTCCCGAGAGAAATCATTTATAAAGATTATTTGAAAACTAACACAATGCGTGTCCAAGAAAATGACGAAGTAATCGCTCAAGCGATTAAAAACGGTACAGACAGTAGGACGGTTGAAGCCTTAAAAATCGCACTAACGGTCGATAGTTCTTACTTAGATACGTTCTACCAATTAATCAATGAAGAATTTGGCGGCATTGGTCACTACCTAACAGATGAATTGGAGATTACCTCTCCTATGCAAAAAGACTTACGCTCATTATACCTAGCTAGTAACAATTAGCTAATATTGGAGGGACATACATGACAGTCAAGCGTTTTGTCCAACTATTTATCTGTTATTTTATTTCCATGGCATTAGCCATTTTAATCACGCAAGCACTCCCAATTAACAATGTCTGGCTATTCATTACAATAGCTTCCTTGATGGGTTATCTTGTGCTGGTTATTCCTTTAACGATTCTTACCATCTTAAAAAATCGACCTTAAATTTTAAAAAAAGGAGCTGTGTCATAAGTAAAAACAAGTCAAAAATATCCGAACTATATTTAATGAGATTTGCTAATCGTTGTGGATTTGCGACGAGTAACCGCAGGAACAATCTCTCTAAAGTTCGGATATTTTATTATCAAATGGACTTATGTCACAGTTTTTTTCTTATTATTGTAGATCCAATACTTTTTCTACATAATGGGTCATTTGGTCTGCTGAAATTTTACTTTGATGTTTTACTTTAGCGTGTTCTAATTCTTTAATACCTGCAGGAATTGGTTTTTTAGCTAAGCGCTGCAATTTATCAATCGCTGCAAAGCCTTCAGCAACAGTATCTTCTTTTGTGATGGCTTGAAGAACCGCCTGCGGAAACTTATAAGGGCTAGCGGTCGAAAGAACAACAGTTGGTAATGCTGTGCCCTCTTCTACTTGATATTTTTCAGCCACACAACTAGCCACTGCTGTATGTGGATCGACGACATAATCTGCATCTTCATACATCTTACGAATGGTTTCTGCCGTTTCTTCTTCAGAAGCAAAATCAGCAAAAAAGTCTGTCAAACCTTGCTTCATTTCTGGTGTAATCGTATAAGTACCTTTTTCATTCAAACCGTCCATCAGTTGCTTGGTTTGTACAGTATCTTCTTTGGCTAAATAAAACAACAAACGTTCTAAGTTACTGGAAACTAAGATATCCATTGATGGAGAAGAAGTGACATAAAAAGGCCGGTTACGATCATAATTTCCTGTTTGGAAAAAGTCGGTTAACACATTATTTTGATTGGATGCACAAACCAAACGTCGGATTGGAAGTCCCATTTTTTTAGCATAAAACCCGGCTAGAATATCACCAAAGTTGCCAGTCGGAACAGAAACATTGATCTCTTCCCCACTCTTGATTCTCCCTGTTTTTATCAACCGGGTATAGGCATAGACATAATAAACGATTTGTGGGACTAAGCGTCCAATGTTAATGGAATTAGCAGAAGAGAATGCTTTATTATTTTGCGCCATTTTACTACGCAAGTTTTCATCATTAAAAAGTTGTTTCACTTTCGTTTGTGCATCGTCAAAGTTTCCTTCAATTGCAGCCACAAATGTATTTGCTCCTTTTTGAGTAACCATTTGCCTTTCTTGGATAGGACTGACACCATTTTCAGGATAAAAAACGACAATTTTAGTATTTTCTACATCTGCAAAACCTGCCATAGCGGATTTCCCAGTGTCTCCAGAGGTCGCTGTCAAAATGACAATCTCTTTATCCAGATTATTTTTTTGTGCCGCTTTTTTCATTAAGTGCGGTAAAATCGATAAAGCTAAATCTTTAAATGCTAAAGTTGGACCATGAAATAGCTCTAGATAATATTGACCGTCAGCTTTAACTAAAGGCGTAATTTTTGGGTCATCAAATTTTTGATCATAGGCTTGATTAATACAATCACGTAATTCATCTTGGGTAAAATCAGGTAAAAATAACTGCATGATTTGAGCAGCAATTTCTTGGTAGCTTTGCTCTGCTAGTTCAGCAAAATCTAAAACTGGCTTGGGAATTTCTGTAGGAACATATAAACCGCCATCCACCGCCAATCCTTGTAAAATAGCTTGTGAAGCTGAAACGACATTTTTAGGGTCTCTGGTACTTTTATAGAATAAGGCCATTCTCTGTGTCTCCTCTATCTTTTGTTTCTTTTTAATATACCATAAAGCTATTAAGTTAAACATATGTATTCTTATTTTTTAAGGTATGATATAGTAGAAAAAGAATAGAAGTTGGAGTGATGGGATTGTCAAATTTGAAAGAAAAAATCATCGCTGAGAGTAAACGTCTAGGTATCGATAAGATCGGTTTTACAACAGCTGAACCATTTGCTGAACTGAAAGAATCATTGGTTGCACAAAAAGCTGCCGGACATACTTCAGGTTTTGAACATCCTAATATTGATGAACGACTTTATCCTGAGCTAACCTTTGAAAATCCACAAAGTATTATCGCAATTGCTTTAGCTTACCCTACAAAAATTAATGAGAAAGTTCCCAGAGATGAAAAACGTGGACAATTCGCGCGGGCTTCTTGGGGGATTGATTATCATGATATTTTAAAAGATCGTTTAACGAAACTAATTCATTTTATTGAAGAAATAGCTGAGGATGAAAAGGAAACCGAAAACTGGCGTTTTGCTCCACAAGTTGATACCGGTGAACTAGTAGATGTAGCAGTAGCCCAACGAGCGGGCTTAGGTTTTATTGGGAGAAATGGTTTATTAATTACAGAAGAGTATGGTTCATTTGTTTATTTAGGTGAAATTATCACCAATATTCAATTTGAACCTGATGAGCCCAAACCTTTTGGCTGTGGTGATTGCACGCGCTGCATAACACATTGTCCTACAGGCGCGTTATTAGGCGATGGGAAGATGGATGCGCAAAAGTGCCTCTCCTATCAAACACAGACCAAAGGAATGATGCCTAAAAAATATCGGAAGCAAATCCATAATGTGATTTATGGGTGTGATATTTGCCAATTAGTTTGTCCCTATAACCAAGGCAAGGATTTCCACTTTCATGAAGAAATGGAACCATCGATTGATGAAGTACGCCCTAAGTTAGCACCCATGCTATCCATGTCTAATAAAGAATTTAAAAAACAATTTGGTCATTTAGCAGGTTTCTGGCGAGGTAAAAAACCTTTACAACGAAATGCCCTCATTGCTTTAGCAAACCTGGGCGGACGCGAAAGTCTAGTAAAGATTTGTAAGTGCCTTGAAGACCCTCGCCCAGTGATTCGTGGCACTGCAGTTTGGTCAATTGGCGAATTAACTAAAAAACATCCTGAACAAGCCATTGACCTGCTTTATGAATTGCAGGAGACAGAAACAGATGAAGAAGTTTTAACAGAACTAACAGAAACACTCACAATGCTAGAAACAAATAAAAAGAAGGCTTGAATATTAAGCCTTCTTTTTGACTGTTTTTATAAATAATCGCTGGAAAATAGGACTTAAAATGAGATAAAAACCGCCATTTCCTATAGCATGTAATAGATCAAAGGAAAGACCCGAAATATAATAAGGCCAGAACTGCGGCATGCCGTAAACTTTTACGTCAATAAAAGCAATGACAAATCCATATAAAAAGCCTGCAAAAACGCTGAAAGCTGCTTGCAATAATCGATTGTTCCTAAAGGTTGTTAGACGGCAAAGAAAACCCATTAAACAGATAATGATTCCAAAAGAAATAATTTGAGAAATCGTCCAGACGCCCATACCCAAATACATATTGGTGATCAGTACTGATAAAATATTGATTATAAGCCCTCGAAAAATGCCCAGTTGCAATGTGATAATCAAAAAAATCGCAGTCATCGGTTGAATATTAGGCAAAAATTGAAATAAAAGACGACCAACCGTACAAGTAGCAACGGTCATTGCCAGATAAGCTAATTCGTAAGTAGAAAAAAATGAGAAGGAATGGTTTTGTTTCATAATACGACTCTCCTAGTTATCTAAAAATTCAATTCGGAACTTGGCAAAATACATCGGATAATTGCGGCTTCTAACCCAAGCAAAGATACTGAAGATCAATGAACCTACCACATTGATCAATAAATCCCCCATTGTATCTTGTAAGGCCCGTTGACCAGCAAAAACCACCTCGCCGCTTCTATAACGTTGTAAATTCATATCCAAAAGCGTATCCCAGCTCCACTCCCAGAATTCCCAGAAAACACCACATATACCAGCAAAAGAAAATCCAAAAATTAGAAATAACCAAGGTGACAATTCTTCCAAACTTCTTCTTTTTAAAAACTCGCTTAAGATACCAAAACCGATCATAGTTAAAAGCATCGGACTTATCAGATGCAATAATTTATCCCATAAAGGAATGAGCGTCATAAAATGGAAGCAAGTTCCTAAAAAAATAGCCAACCAGATAAAAAACCAGAAAAAATAAACAATAAAATTAGCAAATTTTAAGTTGAACAGCTTGTTTAAAATCTCTGGCGCATAAATTAATAAAATACCTGCAGCACATTCAACAATTTTGGTAAAAGTTGCTGTATCAGAAGCAACACCCAAAAAATATTCTCCAATAACAAAAAGCAGCGTTAAAAAACCAAATAAAACCATCATCCGCTGCTTTTTTACATAGCTACTCATTAAAAGATCTTTCATTATTTACAAAATCATCTACACCATTTAGAAGATCTTCTTCTGAAGAGTAAATTTGACCATTCAATTTAACCAAACCTGCTGTATACAAATTCAAATAATGAAATTGATTTTCAGCAACCGTTGAAAGAGCGTCTAATTTTTGTTGGTTGTCGGCTCCTTGTTGGCGAGAATCTGTGTATAAGCCAAGTACAGGAATACGATGTGCATAAGCAACTCCAATTTCAGACGCTACCCCATTATCAATGGTAATCCCATCTAATAAAGCGATCATTAACTGGCTTTCCTCCACTTTTTCTGTATCCGCTAGAGCGATCATTTTACTGTCTGCAAATGCAGTTTTATCATTAATCGCACCATTTTCTTGTGGCATATAAATAATAAGTTCAGGATATTTTTCCCGGATTTTTTCAACTAAATAAGAATTATAAATTAAATCACTTTTAGCAAACATAGGTGCAGCAAAATAAACTTTCATGTTGATTCCTCCAATAAATTAATAACGATATCTGTCGACCATATCCACTTTATCAAATCCATTTAACAAATACTAGCAAAAATTAGTTCGGTACTTTAAGTGAATCTTACAAATCGCTTTTATTCTCTTAATTGGATTGGTATAATTAATAAGCTGAAGGAAAAGAAATGAGGAATGATTCCATGAATAATTTAGAAAAAATGAAACAGCGACAAAAAATGATCCGTAATTTTTCGATCATCGCTCATATCGATCACGGAAAATCCACTTTAGCCGATCGAATTTTAGAACAGACACATACAGTAACTTCAAGAGAAATGCAAAATCAATTACTGGATTCGATGGATTTGGAAAGAGAACGCGGGATCACCATCAAATTAAATACAGTTGAATTAAATTATACAGCCAAAGATGGCCAAACTTATATTTTTCATTTAATTGATACACCTGGACATGTCGATTTTTCTTATGAAGTTTCGCGCAGTTTGGCAGCTTGCGAAGGAGCGATTTTAGTTGTCGATGCAGCCCAAGGTATTGAAGCCCAGACCTTAGCTAACGTTTATCTAGCAGTTGATAACGATTTGGAGATTTTACCAGTCATTAATAAAGTTGATTTGCCAGCAGCAGATCCTGAACGTGTTCGACAAGAGATTGAAGATGTTATCGGCATTGATGCTAGCCAAGCAGTACTAGCTAGTGCAAAATCTGGTTTAGGCATTGAAGAAATTTTAGAACAAATTGTAGAAACAGTTCCTGCTCCAACTGGTGATATTAATGCTCCTTTGAAAGCATTAATCTTTGATTCCATTTACGATGTCTATCGCGGCGTTGTTTTAAGTATCCGTATCATTGATGGTGTCGTTCATCCAGGCGATAAGATTCAATTGATGAACACTGGTAAAATATTTGAAGTAACCGAAGTCGGTATTTTTTCACCCAAAGCCATTGCAAGTGATTATTTGATGGTTGGTGACGTTGGTTATTTGACAGCTGCTATCAAAACTGTTCAAGATACGCGTGTTGGTGATACAATCACCCTGGCAGATAACCCAGCTACAGAAGCACTGCCTGGTTATAAACAAAAAAATCCGATGGTCTTTTGTGGGATGTATCCAATCGACGCCTCTCGCTATAATGACTTACGCGAAGCGCTAGAAAGGTTACAATTAAATGATGCTGCTTTACAATTTGAAACTGAAACTTCACAGGCTTTAGGCTTTGGTTTTCGTTGCGGATTTCTAGGCATGCTTCATATGGATGTTGTACAAGAACGTCTAGAGCGTGAAGCTAATTTAGAATTGATCACGACTGCCCCTTCTGTGGTTTATCATGTTACTAAAACTGACGGTACAGAAGTTGATGTAGATAACCCAGCAGATTTCCCTGAAACGACTTATATCGAAAGCGTCGAAGAACCTTTTGTTAAAGCAGAAATCATGGTACCTAATGATTTTGTGGGACCTGTAATGGAGTTATGCCAAAGAAAACGCGGCGATTTTGTCACTATGGACTACTTAGATGACTATCGGGTAAACGTTGTCTATAACATCCCTCTTTCTGAAATTGTCTTTGATTTCTTCGATAAGTTGAAATCTAATACCAAGGGTTATGCTTCGTTAGATTATGAAATGTCAGGATATCGTACCAGCAATCTTGTAAAAATGGATATTTTGTTAAATGCCGAAAAAGTTGATGCACTAAGTTTTATCGTCCATCGCGAATTTGCTTATGAACGTGGGAAAGCCATCGTTGAAAAATTGAAAACTTTGATTCCACGCCAACAATATGAAGTTCCTATCCAAGCCACCATTGGTCAAAAAGTCGTTGCTCGTTCTGATATTAAAGCCTTACGTAAAAACGTGTTAGCTAAGTGTTACGGCGGCGATGTTACCCGTAAACGGAAACTATTAGAAAAACAAAAAGAAGGTAAAAAACGAATGAAACAAATTGGTTCCATCGAAGTACCGCAAGAAGCCTTCCTCGCTGTACTTAAAATGGACGATGAAAATTAAAAAAGTGTGGGAAAGTGAATATTTCGCTTTTCCGCGCTTTTTTTATTGAATCCATTTCGGTTAAAATACAAGTTTAAAAAAATGTTCGCTTTACTTTTCGAACGTTTGTTCTTATCATGGAATTATAAATAAATATTTAGGGAGGTAAAAAAGATGAGTACTCTACATGATTACGTTGATCGAAAAAGATTAAAATGGATGGGTTTTTATTTATCAGAACATACTGCACAAATGGTTCATACTTCTCTTGAAGAATATGCTGTTGTAGAAGAAAAAAACGATATGATTAGTCAAGAAATCACAGAGGTTATGGAAGAAGCTCTACTCAAAGATAAATCAGTTGCCATACAAACCAATGAACTCGTTAATCACAGCTATTTACCTGACGTTATTGGGAAAATAAAAGGTCACAATGAAGATGGCGTTTTTATTGATGAGACCTTTGTGGCTTATGATGCCATTAAACATATAGAATTTTATCAATATCACAAATGGTCCGAAATTGATTGAAGAAACGGCTCCTGGAAGTTTGTTACCTATTAAAGATAATAATCAACTACAGGACATAAGTCTGCCAAAGTTATGTTCTATTTTTACTGAAAGATAATTATAGCTTGAATTATCTATAATGCCACTGTTAGTTGCTTTTATTTAACTTTGAAAATAGTATACTTATTCTAAAGGAGGAGTATCGCTATGAGAATGAATGAAACACTAAAAAAATTACGAATTGCTCATAATCTTACTCAGGAAGGTATGGCTAAAAAGTTAGTAATTACTAGACAAGCAGTCAGCAGATGGGAAAACGGAGAAACTGAACCAAATGTCGAAACGCTTAAGCTAATTTCAAAAACTTTTAACATTTCGATTAATACTCTTTTAGACTCGCCTAGAGCACTCATCTGTCAAGTTTGCGGGATGCCTCTGGAAGAAGATGAATACATTAGTAAAGATAAGGATGGCCACTTCAATGAAGAGTTTTGCAAGTGGTGTTTTGTAAAAGGTACGCATCAGTATAATGAAGATAATTTTGAAGAACTTATTGACGAGTGCGTGAAAAATATGCTTCAAATCAATCCTGCCTATCAAGAAAGACAAGTACGAATGATGCTAGAAGAAAACCTTCCTAAACTTAAATACACTTTATGGACGACCTGGTGGACTTTGTATTTGAATTCCGTGACATCGGTGAGCCACTTCTCATTGGGCTTTTCGGCATGAAAATTTCGATTCAATCGATTGCTAGCGGTGTGAAAAGGCCGCAGAGCTCTTGTCGTGATACTGTTTCCTTGATGTTTAATGGTTGATTGAATTTGAAGTTCGCGACATAAGCGTAAGACGCGTTTATCGTTTACGACCAAGCCATAACATCGAGCTAGTTCATCCCGAATGCGACGATACCCCATCTCTTCGTGAGCCTCGTGAATTTCTCTGATTTTATTAGCTAATTGTTGATTGAATACTTCTTGCGGGCTTATCGGTCGATTTAACCAATGGTAATAAGCGGATCGTGCGACATGTAAATAAGCACACATTTTTTGAATAGGATATTGTTTCGTTTCGTGAAGTTCTTTGATCGCTTCATACTCAAAGACATGACGAACGAGCCCTAAAACCTCCTTTCGATCTCTTTGACTTTTTTTAACAAATCATTTTCCATCTCCAGCTCGCGCACTCGGCGTTCTAGTTGCGCCTTTTGGTCACGCTGTGCTTCTTCCTTTGTGCGGCTTGAGGCTGTGCCTGCTTGCTTTCCTCGTCGATCTTCTAATCCTTCTACACCCATCTCTTCGTACTTCAATGTCCAATGACGGGTTTGTTGATAAGAAACCTGGTATTTTTCCGCGATCATCGAATAAGCTTTATCATGAATCAGACAATCTTGCGCAATTTTTAGTCGCTCTTCTGTTGTGGTTTCCCGTGCTTTTCTCATGTTCTTCCGCTCACTTTCTGAATAGAAGTTTCCACGAGTATTGTACACCTTTATCCACTCTTGAAGAAGTTTATTATTCCTTAAATGATACTTTTTAACAATGGCTGTCATATTGCCTTTTCCTGCTAGATAGTCTTGGACAGCGGCTAGCTTCAGTTCTTGAGGATAATGAGCATTCTGTTGCCGAGGTTCTAAAGCAGCGGCACCGCCTGTTTTATAAAAGCTAACCCAGCGATCCATCGTACTAGAACCGACCCCAGCTTCTTTCGCTGCCCCTAAGCAACTGATTTCCTTGTTTATACAACGTTGAACGAAAGCCACTCTTTCCTCCAAGGTTAATTTCATTGTTCGTCGAGCCATAATAAACCTCCTCTCTAAGGTTTATTACATTTCGATGTCCGGTATAGGGGCAGCATATCAATCAGCTGTTCATTCCCCATGTTTGACTACTTTTTATCGATTCTTCTCTATTTTCTGCGACACTCTCCCCCGTCTTGTTCTGAGTGCCTATTTTATCTGACGTTTGAAGGGTATCTTATTATTTACAAGTTGTACATTTATCTTTTTTTAAATTATCATAAGAGGTGAATAAAATATAAGCTAACTTTTTATGATTATTTTTCCTTCATTGTTTCCTTTTTTTGTACTTTCGTTTATTATATTAGGAGACATCAGAAATAAAAAGGATTATTTAAGTGAGGTGCACATATTGCAAAAAATAAAAGTTGACTGGAATTATTGGCTTACACGTTTTTTATTTTTGATGGCCGTAATTATCGGTTTTAAATTGATTACTAATTATCAATTTGTTTTGAATAGTCTATCGAATTTATTAAGTACTTTGTCCCCTTTTATTATTGGTTTTATTTTTGCTTATCTTTTAAACGGGGCGCAAAAACGTTTAGAACGACTTTTTCAAAAAACTAAGTTATCTTTTATAGAAAAACATAGTCGTGGAATAAGTGTCTTGATTTTGTATGTAATTATTTTCTATTTATTCTTTTTGGCTTTAAACTATGTTATCCCATTGATGATTGATAATGTCATCGATTTACTTGGTTTACTTCCGCAATTTTATGATTATTTAGTAGATGTTATCGCAAGATTGGAATCTGAAGGTGTATTTGAATCTTTAAATTTAGATGACTTTTTACAAAGCTTGACCACCGATTTTTCACCTGAAAATCTGTTACGACAGTGGACACAGGCTCTTACTTCTTTAGGAGCCATTACTAGGAGCCTTTCATCTTTTGTATTTAACGGATTTTTAGCGTTGATTATCTCGATTTACGCTTTGGTATTCAAAGATTCAATTCTATTGTTTATCGATAAATTAGGTAAAAAGACTTTACCTGAAAAAATCTATCGAAACAGTAAGAAATGGTTGCAGGCAACGAATACCATCTTTTATAAATTTATCAGTTCACAATTCCTTGATGCTTGCATAATAGGTATTTCAGCCACTGTTATACTCTATCTGTTAAATGTACCCTTTGCATTAACCTTAGGAATTCTACTTGGAATATGTAATATGATCCCTTATTTTGGTTCAATCTTTGCTTCTATTGTAACCACAATTATTACCTTCTTTAGTGCTGGCTTCCAACTAGCTCTAACAACATTGATTGCATTGCTTATTTTACAGCAACTTGATGGAAATGTTATTGGACCACGGATCATGAGCGGTGCGTTAAATCTTAACCCTATTATTATTATTATATCAATAACAGTAGGCGGTGCTTACTTTGGCGTCTTAGGAATGTTTTTAGCTGTTCCAATTGCAGCCATTTTAAAAATTATCACAATAAACTGGCTAGATGATTCTGAAGAAAACGCGTAATGAATTTTACAAAAAAACATTCGGAAGTGGAGTTATTTAACTCACTTCCGAATGTTTTTTATTCATCTTCCATTGGCTCGTTTTGAAATACTAAATGATTGTCGAGCAATTCGATGATTACTTTTGTTTTTGGCATAACGCGCCCGGAAACAATTTCTTTAGCTAATGGCGTTTCTACTTCTCGTGTAATAAAACGACGTAAGGGTCTAGCACCATAAGCCGGTTCGTAAGCATTTTGTGCAATCCAGTCTTTCGCTTCATCCGATATTTCCAAGAAGATTTCTTGTTGCACTAAACGTTGTGATAATTCATTAATTATTTTTTCGACAATACCTTTCATATCTTCCACATTTAATGGTGTAAATAGAATTGTATCATCCACACGGTTAAGAAATTCTGGTTTGAACTCTGCTTTTAGCATGTTCATCACTTGCTCTTTGGCCGTTGTTGAGATTACGCCTTCATCGGAGACACCATCAAGTAAAACTTGTGAACCAATATTACTGGTCATAATTAAAACAGTATTTTTGAAGTTGACTACGCGTCCTTTAGAATCGGTCAAACGACCATCGTCTAATACTTGTAATAAGATATTAAAAACGTCAGGATGAGCTTTTTCAATTTCATCTAATAAAATAATTGTATAGGGATTCCGCCGCACAGCTTCGGTGAGTTGTCCGCCTTCTTCATAACCTACGTATCCAGGAGGAGAACCAACCAAACGTGACACTGTATGTTTTTCCATGTACTCACTCATATCGAGACGTACCATATGATCTTCTGAATCAAAAAGATTTTCTGCTAAGGCTTTGGCTAGTTCAGTTTTCCCTACACCAGTGGGACCTAAAAATAAGAATGATCCTAACGGTCGATCAGGATTTTGTAACCCAGCACGTGAACGAATAACCGCATCACTTACCGCATTGACAGCTTCATCTTGACCAATAACGCGTTCATGCAGAGTGTCATTTAAATGAAGCAATTTTTCTCGCTCGCCTTCAACTAATTTCGTTACAGGTATCCCGGTCAATCGTCCTACAACGACTGCAATTTCATTAGCAGTAACTGATTCTTGCACCATTTTTAGTACCGTTTGGTCATCTTTTTCTTCTAATTCTTTTAGTTCTTTTTCCAATTGCGGTACAGTTCCGTGTCTTAGGACAGCTGCTCGTTCTAAATCATAATTATTTTCCGCATCTTCTAATTCATGTTTGGCTTTATCAATTTCAGCTCGCTTGTTAGAAACAGCGTTAACTTCTTCTTTTTCTGTTTCCCATTGTAGCTTCATCGAGTTGGTTTCTTCACGCAGTTCTGCAAGCTCTTCTTGTAATGATTCTAACCTTTTCTTAGAAGCATCATCGGTTTCTTTTTTCAGAGCCGCTTCTTCAATTTCTAGTTGCATTAAACGTCTCGTTACTTGGTCCAATTCAGTCGGCATGGAGTTCATTTCAACCCGAATATTAGCACAAGCCTCGTCGATCAGATCAATGGCCTTATCTGGCAAGTAGCGATCGGTAATATAACGGTCAGATAATGTGGCCGCAGCAACTAAAGCATTATCATGAATGTTTACACCATGATGGATTTCAAAACGTTCTTTTAACCCGCGCAAAATGGAAATTGTATCTTCCACAGTGGGTTCTTGGACGATAACCTTTTGGAATCGTCGTTCTAAGGCTTTATCTGTTTCCATATTTTCTCGGTACTCATCTAGAGTTGTTGCCCCAATTGTATGCAATTCTCCCCGAGCTAACATCGGTTTTAACAAGTTACCGGCATCCATACTGCCTTCTGTTTTACCAGCACCCACAATATTATGAATTTCATCGATAAATAAAATAATCCGACCATCGGCCTTTTTTACTTCTTTTAAAACTGATTTTAATCGTTCTTCAAATTCACCACGATATTTCGCGCCAGCAATTAAAGCACCCATGTCTAGTGAAAAGACAGTCTTATCTTTTAAGTTTTCTGGAACGTCTTTTTTTACAATACGTTGTGCTAGTCCTTCGACAATGGCGGTTTTCCCTACCCCGGGTTCACCAATCAATACAGGGTTGTTTTTTGTTTTACGTGATAAAATCCGAATCACATCACGAATCTCTTCATCACGTCCGATAATCGGGTCCATCTCACCTTTTTTGACTTCTTGGACTAAATCGACTCCGTATTTTTCCAACGCTTCATATTGTTCTTCTTGATTTTGAGACGTCACACGATCTCCTTGGCGCATATTTTCAATTGCTTGTCGAACTTGTTTTTCATTGATTCCTTGATTTTTCAAGAATTTTGTCAATCGATAATTTTCTAACTTCATTAACGCCAGCAAAACAATTTCAGTAGACAGAAATTCATCTTTAAAGTCTTCAGCTAATTGATCCGCTTCATTTAATAGATGATATAAATTTTGACTCATATTTTGTCCATATTGAACATTTCCACCCTCAACACTTGGTAGCGCATCGATTGTTTGGTCCACTTCCCGTTCAAAAGCTGTAAGGTCAATACCTAAATCCTTATAAAAATTTCTAGCAAATTGATTTGGTTGTAAAAATATCTTCCATAAATGAGCAATGTCAATTTCTTGTTGTTTTCTTGTTACAGCAACTTGCTGTGCCTGGGCAATCGCACTTTGTAAAGTTGTTGTCATTTTTTCAATATTCATTTGTTTTCCCCCAATCAGGTAACATTGAGATGTTTATCTCCAATAACTAGTATACCTTGTTGGTCAAAATTGGTCAAAGAATAACTATTGGAAGTATTAACTTTTTTCTTACAAAAAACGCACAAAACAACCGAAAATTGTTTTATGCGACGATAAAAACTAAGGTTCTGAGATCTCTTCAATCCCATCTGTAACTACTTTTCTACGTTCTCTAAGAAACACCAGAAAACCTAATAAAAACGGCAGGACAAAACTAGCAAAACGATACAAAAGTAAGGAAGATACTGCTTCAACGGTTCCCGTTACAGGTTGAAACATAAACAAATAAACAAATTCAAAAGAACCAACCCCAGCTGGAGACGGGATAACGCCGGATAAAACTAAAGTAAAACTGATTAAGGCAAAAGCTAAGAAAAAACTGATATTATTCGTCTCTTCTTGGAAGCAAACAAAAGGAATTACATACCATGCACCTACTTTTAATAGGTTAAATAAATAGATTTTGAGGATCGTAGCCTTATCATCTAAAACTGATTGCATGGCTTGGTGTAAAGCATTGATCTGCAAATTTAGTTGATCAATATAGCTGCGCAATTTTTTATTACGAACGAATCGATTACAAAACAGTAACACAGCTACTTGTAAATTTAAACTCAGTGACAATACAACTAAAGTAATGATGAGTAAAGAAGTTAACACGATTCCTACTAAAATCAAACCAATCATTTGTGGTCGTTGATTCAACATCGAAGCAAAATAAAAAATTAAATTTGCCACAGCGTAAGTGACAATTGCTGATTTGTACATCACCATATGCAATGCCGAAGCGCCCACACCTTGGCTAATTTTGATTCCCTTTTTCTTATAAAAGCCAATTTCAGCAAGTAAGGTGCCCACGCCAAAGGTAATAATTCGATAAAAAGCAATATAAAAGGAAGTCATCATACCATCAAAAACTGTAAAATTAGCAGAAAATCCACGCACAGTTTCCTTAATACCACAACCTTCAAAAAATTGATGCAATAGACCTAAAAAGAGGACACTAAATAAAATAGTGAGATCTGTTTCTTTTAATTCTATAAAAATATCGCGCATCGAATTTTGGATAAAATAATACATGATTCCCAAAATAATGAGAAGCAAAACTAGGTTCAGTACAATTTTCCATTTTGCATTCTTTTTCATCAATTTCTCCTTACTTTAACGAACAATTCAGCAAAATTGATAGAAAACAAGAAGAGAAAGCCGCTTTTTTACTTTCTCTTCTTATATTTATTCTGCATTTAATTCAGCAATTTTTACGATTAGTGCGGCTGCTTTTTCCATTGTTTGCAATGAAACATATTCAAAGCGTCCATGCATATTTTCTGCACCTGCAAAAATATTGGGCGTTGGAATCCCCATATAAGAAATCTTGGAACCATCTGTTCCGCCACGTACAGGTTCAATAATAGGATCAATCGCTAAATCAAGCATAGCATTCTTAGCTAATTCAACGATGCTCATATCTTTTTCAATGATCTCTTTCATATTGTAATATTGATCATACATGTTCACAAATACGCGTTGCTGATCAAATTGTTCATTCAACGTTTTTTGTACATCGGAAATTTTGGCCTTTCGATTTTCAAATTTTTGATGATCATGATCACGAATAATGTATGACATTTGTGCTTCTTCAGGATTACCGTTTAAATTCATTAAATGAAAGAATCCTTGGATGCCTTCCGTTTTCTCGGGCACTTCATCTTGAGGTAACTGATTTTGAAAATCAATAGCCACTTGTAAGGCGTTAATCATCGTATCTTTAGCTGTACCTGGGTGCACATTTTTCCCTTTAATGGTAACTTCTGCTTGAGCTGCATTGAAAGTTTCATATTCCAACTCACCCAGGGGGCCACCGTCCATTGTATAAGCAAAATCAACATTAAAATCTTCTACATCAAATTGATCTGCGCCAATTCCAATTTCTTCATCTGGACCAAAAGCTACCTTAATGTCGCCATGTGAAATATCTGAGTTATTTACCAAAATTTCCATAGCTGACATAATTTCAGCAACTCCTGCTTTGTCATCAGCTCCTAAAAGCGTAGAACCATCTGTTGTAATCAAGGTTTGTCCTTGGTAATTTTTCAAGTTAGGAAAATCATTAGGGTTTAAAGTATAATTACCTTCTTCGTCCAATTGAATTTCAGAAACTCCATCATAATTTTCAATCACTTGAGGTTGTACGTTTTCTGCATTGAAATCAGCTGTATCCATATGAGCAATAAAACCAATACTAGGAACTTGCTTTTCAATGTTACTTGGCAAAGTCGCGCTAACATAACCATTAGTGGCATTGTAGTGCACATCAGCTAATCCTAGCTCTTCCAACTCTTGTTTTAGTACATTAGCAAAAGCAATCTGCGATTCAGTTGATGGTGTCGTATTGCTTTCAGGGTTCGAGCGAGTTTCTGTTTTGACATAACGCAAAAAGCGCGGTAGTAAATTTTCGTACATATGTTATTCTCCCTTATCTAAACTGGAATGGATTGGTATTAACCTCAGAAGGAATAAAATCAACAGTCCATCCTTCTTCTTTTTTCCATTCTTCCATTTTTTCTATAAATTTGTTCACACAAACTACTTCAATATTATGCCCCGGATCAATTACCGTCAAGCCATTAGATTGCATGTCATGAGCGGTGTGATAATAAACATCTCCCGTAATATAGACGTCTGCATCTTTTTTAAGGGCATTTGAATAGAATTTTCCGCCAGAGCCCCCACAGATTGCCACAGTTTGCACTGTTTTTTTTGCTTCCTTTGGTTGAATTAAACGCAATCCATCAAGCTGAAAAGCTGTTTTGACTTTTTGTACAAAGTCTTCTACTGCAACCGGTGCCTCTAATCGTCCAACTCGGCCCAGCCCCAATGACTGTGGTGAATTATCTAGAGGTAAAATGTCATAAGCAGGCTCTTCATATGGATGAATTTGATACATGACTTGGAGCACTTTTTCTTGGATCGTTTCAGGAAAAATCACTTCAATTCGCGCTTCTTGAACTTGTTCTTCCCGATTACTAGAACCAATCGTTGGACGAGCATTTTCATTAGGGGTAAAACGTCCTGTTCCTATCATCGAATAACTAGTATTACGATAATTCCCTTGCGTACCAGCACCTGCCTCGCCTAAAGCCTGCCGCATTTTTTGACTATAATCCATAGGAACATACACTGCTAATTTTTTGAAACGTACTTCATGCGTCTTGACTAGATAGTCACAGACATTGACATCCAACATTTCACAGAACCAATCGTTTAAACCGCCCCATATAATATCCATATTCGTATGAGCAGCATAAACCGCAATATCATTTTTTAATAAATCAGTATACATCTTAATTTGCGGATCATCTGAAACTAATCGATCAATTGGACGGAAAATGGGCGGGTGTTTAGTGACAATTAAATCAATCCCTTTGGCGATCGCTTCTTCGACCACTTCTGGCCGCACATCCAAAGTCATCATTACCCGCGTAATTTGTTTGTTTAAAGTTCCTAGGTGCAAACCGCAAGGGTCCCCTTCTTCAGCTAACCAAAGAGGACAAAACGATTCAAATTTTGCGATAAATTCTTTTGCATTAAGACTCATGCCAGTACCTCCTTGATCCATGCGACTTCTTTATTTATCTCTGCGATTTTAGCTTCAGGTCGCTCATAAGCTTTTTGTAAATTATTTAGTATTTTTTGTTTCGTCTGTAACTCTTTTTGCCATTTTTCTTGAAAAATAGACGATTTTTTCTGCATTAAAATAGGACCAAAATATAATTCCTTCATCGTATAACTATCGCTTTTTTGATAATCAGCGACAATTATTTCATAGAATTTTCCTTGATCTTTAACCAGTTGCTCATCATAAATTTTATAGTGGTTTCTTGTTAGCCAATGGCGTAGTTCTTGTTCATGGTTATTAGGTTGTAAAATTAGTCGCTCTCGAGTAGATAAAAAACCGTCCGCCTGTCCATTTGTCAAAATGTCACTGGTTAACAGCCCACCCATACCAGCAATCGTGATCGTATCGATACGATCTTCTGGCTGGATAGTCGCTAAACCGTCTGCCAAACGAGGGATAATTTTTTCTGTGTAACCATACTTTTTAATCTGGGCGATAGCTGCTTTTAAGGGCCCTGGAGCAACTTCTCCAGCAATGGCATAACTTATCTTTCCTGTTGCTACTAAATAGACAGGTAAATAAGCATGATCAGAACCAATATCTGCCAAGCGGGCTTGTTCTGGAACGAACGAGGCAACTTGGGCTAATCGATTAGATAGTATATGGTTGTTCAAATTTTTTGATCCTTTCCTGAAAATTACAGAGCACTGCAAAAATAAAAGTTCCCTTTTACTCATCGCAGCGCTCCATATTTTTAACTATTCCGGCGATTTCTGCCGGTCATTTCAATTTCTTGTGTCAAATAACGAATCCGTTCTAACAAACGTTTTGCTTTGAGTGGTTCTTCTTCACCGCGTTGAGTGACCGATAAATGTTGTTCTAATTCACTCATTGTAAAATTCGAACTAAAAAAAGTAGGCAATTGTTCTTGCATTCGGTATTGCAAGATTACGCCAAAAATATCATCACGAATCCAACTACTCATAGCATCTGCGCCAATATCATCTAGCATCAAAATGGAAGCACTTTTGACCGCATCCAACTTTTCTCCAACTTCATCCTTTTTAATGGATTGCTTCATATCCACCGCAAACGATGGAAAATGTAACAGTGTTGAAGTATAGCCAGCTTCAGCTAAGTCTCTAGCGATTGCACCTAATAAATAAGTTTTTCCTACGCCGAAACTTCCTACTAAATAAAGCCCCTTATGAAAAGTTTTAGGTGCATCCTTGTAAGCATTAATAAAATCGATCGCACCCATAAACGCTTTCCCGCGTCCAGTAGTTCCTTCATAATTTGACATACGAGCTTCTTGAATATCTTTAGGCATATTCAGTGCTTGAATACGATTGCGAATCTCATCTTGTTCCTGTTTAGCTACTAATTCCTCGGTTGGGATATAAGTAACATCTACCGAGTGAAAGTTCAGCATTAATTGTGGTTCATAACCAGGAGCAATCATAGTGGGATCATTTAACTCGAATTTTCGTTTTTCTTGGACAAATTCATATAGTTTCGCATAACTACGCTCAATATCATCTTCTGATAATTCATTTTTATGCTCATTTAAGAAGTTTTGCACATCTTGGTCTTTTAATACTTCAGCCATCATTTCTGAAAAACGCGTTCGATAGTTTTTCTGGTTCATTAGTTTATTTAAATTCTTTCCAATATCTTCCATTAACTTTCACCTTCTTTGCGTTTCAGATAATCCTGAAGTTTTTTATTGATTTCTTCTTGGACCGCTGGATCTTCAACTTCTTCGGTGGGTTTATCGACCCAATCCGGTAATGTTTCTTTACGAATAGGCTGTTGCTTTCTTGATGAAGAATTTGATTTTTTAGTCGGTTTATTTTTAGCTTCTTTTACCAAATCGCGCACATGTTTGATCGCTTGTTCAGGACTATTGAGTTCTAACTCTGACCAATTTGTTGCAATTTGGTTAACAAAATTTGCTTGTAAAGAGCTATTTTTTTTAATAACCAGTATATAATGAACCAGTACATTAATGACGCTATTAGGCAAAGGGCTACGTTCTACTAATGTTTTCAACAGCCAAGTTTCTTGATCTGCTACATAACTATGCTTTTCATTTTTAATTGCTTGTAAAAAGTCCATCGGTGCTGTACTCTGTGCAATCTTAATCAGTTGAATATCATTTTCAGAAAACCCAGTTTGCCGTAAAGTGTTGAAGCGACGAACTTCTTCATCCGACTGGTCATCATAAACAGCTTGTGGTTTTTCTTTCTTCGCAGCGGCTTGCTGTTGTTGTCTAATTGTCTTATCTAAGTCTTTTCGATTGACCATTCCATCAGCTAAAGAAACCGCCTCAGTCATTAATTCGACTAATTTCATTTCATCAAAGCCAAATAAATTAGCATATAAGGTTAACTGTTGTTTGAAAGTTTCATCAAAGTTTTCCTTAGCAATAAATTTTCGTTGTGCCAATTCATACAAAAAATCCCAATCAATCTGACGTTCATCTAATTGCATTTTGTTGTTACTAGCTACTTGATACTCATTTGAAACTTTTTCTAGATTTTGTGCATTACGGCTAAATAAACGTTCGTCTAAAGCGCCGTATACTTCACGAAAATTGCTAGTAATCTCTTGATAGTCTGATAAGTCAGGCTTTTCTGGTTGAAAACGACGAACCATTTGTCGAAATTTACGTTCACCCACAGTGTTTAATAGTAAAAAGCTATAGGTTTCATCTCGGAAAAAAGCTTCTGGATGGATCGGTTCTTCTAAGCGATACAAAAACATCTCACCAAATTCTGGATCTTCTTTTGCAAATACCGACAATAATCCCATACCTTCTAATTGTTTACGAGCCTGTAAAAAGTCAGGCAACCCAATATTTAAAGCATCGAGCATGTCAATATGAGCAAATTCATTTTCATATTGATCTTCTTTGTCACCTAAAAAACCGTAATATAAGGCTAGTGCTTTTTGGCCAATAATGGGCTGGTAAAGATAAACTAACCCATTATTCCCTTCTTCAGTCAGAGGAAAGCTTTTAGTCACTTGATAAATATGATTTGGTTGTACTTCATCCCAAGCGCTATACAAAAGAGTCCCTCCTTTTTTCTATTCTTTTGAATCGTTAGCTTTACCTACAATATCTTCTAATTCTTTTAAAAACACAGACATATCTTTGAATTGACGATATACGCTGGCAAATCGAATATAAGCAATTTCATCTACATCTTTCAAATCTTCCATGACGTATTCACCAATCAAATTAGAAGAAATTTCATTTTCTCCCATTTCACGAATACGACTTTCAACATGATCTACAATTTGTTCCATTTGTTCCATTGCGACAGGTCGTTTCTCAGCTGAACGGATTAGACCGCGCAATATTTTTTCTCGGTTAAATTCTTCCCGAGCGCCGTTCTTTTTAATGACTAGAAGCGGTGCTTCTTCAATCCGTTCAAATGTTGTAAAACGATACCCGCAATTTTCACATTCTCTTCTTCTTCTAATGGCTCGGCCATCATCGGTTTGACGACTATCAATAACACGTGAGTTATTGTGATGACATTTTGGACAATGCATATTTTTCACCTCATTTATGTTTATTTCGCTAAGAGTTACATTTGTTTTTATAAAATTCTTAATTGAATTATAACATGAAACCTTCTTATTCTAATAGTTTAAGGACAAAAAAACTCTAGAATCGACTAGAGTTTTAAGGTTTTATAGAAATTGATTCTCTTTTAACCAAGAAACTACCTGTTGCTGAGTAGATAAAAGGTCTTTCTGGTTATCAAAAACGATATCTGCTCGTTCTTTCTTTTCTTCAATTGGAAGTTGGCTGGCGATTTTTTGTTGGGCTTCTTTTTTTGTTATCTGGTCTCGTTTAATTAACCGCTCTTGCTGAATTCTTTCGGGAATATATACCACGGCTACTTGGTCTACAACTTTATCATACCCAGCTTCATAAAGCAAAGGGATATCAGCAATTACCAGAGGAGTAACCCTTGCTTTTTTTTCAATTTGATAAGTAATAGCTTCTTGTAAAAAAGGTGCGAGTAGCTGATCAAGTGTTTTTCTTGTTTTTGCATCAGCAAAAACAAGTTGTCCTAGTTTTTTACGATCTAAAGAATTATCTTCTTGCAGTACTTCTTTGCCAAAAGTCGCCACAATTTTTTTCAAACCAGGCGTACCAGGTTCAACTACTTCTCTTGCGATAACGTCTGCATCAACTACAGGAAAACCATATTGCTTAAAAATATCAACGACTCCACTTTTGCCTGTAGCAATTCCGCCAGTAACCCCAAGGATGAAACTCATGATTGTTTCCTCCTTTTCAACTTCTGGCAGTGCGGACAAAAATGCGTGCCTCTTTGTGCTACCTTTATTTTAACGATAGGCGTTTTGCATCTGGGACATGGTTCAGCTGTCTTAGCATACACGTTTAATTCCATTTGAAAAGAACCCGCCTCACCTAGTGCATTTTTATAAGTTCGGATTGTCGTTCCGCCAACCTTGACGGCTTTTGTCAAAACTTCGATAATTGCTTGGTGGAGACGTTTAATTTCTGTTTTATTCAACGTTCGCGCTGGTTGCTGTGGATGAATCTTAGCCAGCCATAAAGCTTCGTCAGTATAAATATTGCCCAATCCTGCTACGACTTTTTGATTTAATAATAAAGGTTTGATTAAAGAAGATGAGCATTGCAATTTTTCTACAAAATCCCCTAAAAGAAACTCTTCAATTATTGGTTCTGGCCCCAGCTGTTGGATGCCTTTATAAAGCACCCCCTGCCCCGTTGCAACTAAAGTCATACGGCCAAATTTTCGTACATCATTGTAATGCAATTGACTACCATCTGAGAATTTAAAAATTACATGGGTATGCTTATCCGGTTGCGGATTATTTTTTTCGGAAAAATACTCATACTTTCCTTCCATACGTAAATGAGAAATCAAATCAAAATCGGTCAGTTTAAAAAGTAGGAACTTTCCTCTGCGAGTAATCGTTTCAATACGCTGGCCAACTAATTCTTGGCAAAATTCATCAACTGTCGGGAATTCGATAATTCTAGGCCATCTGACGACAACTTCTGCGATGGTCTTATCTTGGACCAGACGGACAAGCCCTTTTCTAACTGTTTCTACTTCGGGTAATTCCGGCAACTGTTTTCACCTCTTTATTTTGCATCATACCAAGTTTTTCCCCAACTACTTTCGGTGATTAACGGTACATCCAATTTGACCGCTGTTTCCATAACTTCTTTTACCAGTTTATCTAATGTTTCTAATTCATTTTGTGGAACTTCAAAGACCAATTCATCATGCACTTGTAAAAGCATCGCTGCCTCTAATTGTTTTTCTTTCAAACGTTTATCTAATTCGATCATAGCAATTTTTAAAATATCAGCTGCACTACCTTGGATAGGTGAATTAATTGCTGTTCGTTCCGCGAATGTCCGCAGATTAAAATTACTTGAATTAATGTTTTCAAGATAACGACGACGATGGTAAAGCGTCTCAGCATAACCTTTTTCTTTTGCTTGGGAAACAGATTCATTCATATATTTTTTCACACCAGGATAGCGTTCAAAATAAGTGTCAATATAATTTTGTGCCTCTTTGCGGGAAATACCTAAGTTTTGTGATAAACCATAATCGGATATTCCATAAACAATTCCGAAGTTTACCGCTTTTGCTTGTCGCCGTATGTTAGGTGTCACGTCTTCTGGTTTTTCAATATCAAATACTCGCATCGCTGTACTGGCATGGATATCCTGATTTTCATTAAAAGCCTCTTGTAAGTGCTCGTCTTGTGAAACATGGGCAAGTACCCGTAACTCAATTTGCGAATAGTCAGAAGAATAAATCAACCAGTCTTTTTTCCTAGGCACAAAAGCTTCTCGAATTTTCCGTCCTTCTTCTAAACGAATAGGGATATTTTGTAAGTTCGGGTCAACAGAACTTAGCCGTCCGGTTTGTGTTAAAGTTTGTAAATAACGAGTATGAACTTTCCCGTCTGAAAGAATGACTTTTAATAACCCTTCAACATAGGTCGATTGAATCTTAGCAATTTGTCGATATTTTAAGATATTTTCAACAATTGGGGCTTTATCTTTTAACTGTTCTAAGACGTCAACAGCCGTCGAATACCCGGTTTTCGTTTTTTTAATCACCGGCAAATTCATTTTTTCAAATAGAATATGTCCCAGTTGTTTAGGAGAGTTGATGTTGAATTTTTCTCCAGCTTGGTCAAAAATTTTTTCTTCAATTTCATGTAATCTTTGAGCAAATTCGTCTTTCATTTCATTTAAACGTTGTGCATCTACTGTAATACCAGTCATTTCCATCTCAGCTAAAATCGAAGAAATGGGCGCCTCCAAATTTTCATATAAATCCATTTGGTTTTTATCTTTAAGTTCATCTTGTAGCTTCGGTGTAAGCCATTGAATGGCTTTGATTTTCCGTGCTAGGTGAGCAAAAAACACTTCCTCATCATCAGGCAGTCCTTTTTTAGCACCCTTGCCGTAAACTGCCACATCAGGTTGAATATCATGATAGTCATAATGAGCACATATTCCTGCGATATCATCGGAATTATCGGTAGTATCTAATAAATAAGCGGCTACTAATACATCAAAAGAAAAACCCTTAGGTAGTCCACTGTATCGGTTTAATGCGACCTGTGTTCTTTTGGCATTATATACTCTTTTTCCATTATTCTTATCCATTAACCAATTTTGAAATGCTTTATTTTCAAAAATTTTATCACTATTTGAGACGAAAATTTTCTTATCATCGCCCCACGCGACACCTACAATATCCTCTACATGGTAATTTTCACCTAACATTTCAACATATAAAGCCATGTCATCTGTAAACATTTCTTTTGTAGGTTCTTCAACCGTTTTAAATAAAATATCGTCCATCTGATTGTCTTCTTCATCAACATCTAGTTTTTCTAAAAACGAGCGGAAGTTCATCTCTTTATAAAAAGGAACTAATTTTTCTAAATCATTTCCTTCATACTTCAAGGAATCAATGGAGACGTCAATTGGTGCAGAAGTATTGATTGTTGCTAATTTCTTCGAAAGAAGAGCTGTATCTTTATCGTGAATAAGGTTTTCTTTCATCTTGCTTTGTTTCATCTGATCAATATTTTGATAAACGCCTTCAACAGAACCGTATTCATTCAATAGTTTAATTGCAGTTTTATCGCCAATTTTGGTTACACCGGGGATATTATCAGAAGCATCTCCTGCTAAACCTTTCATATCGATAATTTGTTTAGGCTTTAAGCCGTCATATTTTTCAGCGATATGTTCAGGTGTATAATCTTCTGTATCACTAACGCCTTTGATTGTAATCGCAACCTTTACATCGTCAGTAGCCAATTGAGTTAAATCACGATCCCCAGTAAGAACGGTCACATCAAATTTGTCTTTATCTACTTGATTAGCTAATGTACCAATAATGTCATCTGCTTCATAGTTTTTTAGTTCATAATAAGAAATCCCTAAGCCGTTAATTAACTCACGAATATAAGGAAGCTGTTCATTCAACTCGCCTGGAGTTTTAGCACGGCCTCCTTTATATTCTTCATACATTTCATTACGAAATGTTGTTTTACCTGCATCAAAAGCGACTAATACGTGAGTAGGTTTTTCTTTTTCCATCACATTTTCAAACATTAAATTAAAAGCATAAATTGCGTTTGTATGAAGTCCACTAGGATTTTTAAAACGCTCCAATGAACTATGTAAGGCATAGAATGCACGAAATGCTACACTATTGCCATCTACCAGTAATAATTTATTTTTTGTCATTTTCTTGTCTCCTCACACAGATTCTATGATCCCATTTTAACAAAGTATAAACACGAAAGCGATCATTTGTATTTTTTTCAAATTTAAAACTAATTGCGGTATTACTCCTAAAGAACTCATTACTAAAAATACCAGCAAATTCAGTAATGAATGAGCTCATAAATTAGACTAGCCAGCGCTAACTCAAGAAAAACGTTCCGAATCAACTGGTAATCTTACCAATCTCAATCGGAACGTTTTGTTTATTTCTTTAATAAATAAATTTTCTAATCTTGTTTTATCCCATAAATTAATTTCTGGAAAAAATACGTAAGAATGACAAGAATAAATTGATAAAATCTAGATAGAGTTGCAACGCCATAAAGGCAGCAAAACCAGTATTATCTTGCCCTTCTGTAGCAAAATACAAATGACGTATTTGTTGATTATCATAGGCAGTTAAACCTAAAAAGATCAATACTGTGACATAAGACAAGAAATAATCTATACCTGAACTTTGTAAAAAGAAATTAATCAATGTTGCAATAATAACACCGACCAATAACCCAATGGCTGCACGACCAATCCCACTTAAATCACGTTTGGTCATTGCACCATACAAAGCCATTGCCAAGAAGGTAGCGGTGGCTGTAGCAAAAGCTCTTCCCACTAACGCTTGGGTATACATTGATAAGGTAATTGATAAAACTAACCCATTTAACAATGAGTAGACGATAAAACCTGCGATCGTCAGCGATGGATTCTTCTGTGCCTTTGCACTAAGTAAAACGACTAAAATAATTTCAGCCAACCAGATGCCCGTTAAACCTAAAGGAAAGTTACTGATAAATGAAATCGTCTGTTCAAAAAATATCGTCATCGCAAGATAAGCTGAAATAGCACTGATTCCAAGGCCCAAAGCAAAAATGCCATATACCTTGGCATAGAAATGATTGACGCCTTTAGCTTCAATTGCTGGATTATTATTCATTATTTTCCTCACTTTCTTCTTCATGGAGCGTAGGAGGTTGGACCATAACCACTGCGTCCAACACCCGTTTGTTTTCTGTGTTCATTGCTTCTACAGAAAGCGTCACGACGTCTTTATGCTTATCCACTTTAATTACCTCAAATAAAAAAGTCAAGGTTTCATAATGATAGACAGGTTCGACAAAATTAACGGAAAAATTAACAATATGCGAACCTGGCCCGGGAAAATGCTTTGAAACCGTACTCGTAACAATACCGATTAACAATACAGATGGCACAATAGGCTGTTTATAAACGGTTTTCTGGGTGTAATCATGCTGGATATACAAAGGGTTAGCATCATTGGTTAAGCCTAAATACAACAATAATTGATCGTCTTCGATCGCTTCGGTCACAGACATTGTCTGCCCTTCTTCGATTTCATCGATTGCTTTTCCTAACTTATTCAACTTTCCTATATCCAATCAACTAGCCTCCATGTCTATGTTTTTATTATTTATCAAATATATAAAAGTGCAAACTGAGCTTATACACTTATAACGCGCTGCGTGTTGTATTACTCAAAAGATTTTCATAACTACGTTCAAATTTTTGCACATCGCCAGCCCCCATGAAAATAATCACGGCGTCTTCATGATTTAAAAGTGGCGAAACATTGTTTTCTTGAATAACATCGCCACCCTTGTCAATTTTAGCGCCTAGATCTTCAATTTTCACGTCGCCCTCTTTTTCACGAGCGGAACTAAATATATCACATAAGTAAACTTTATCTGCTAAGTTAAGTGCTTCAGCAAATTCGTCCATTAAAGCAATTGTACGCGAAAATGTATGAGGTTGGAAAACTGCAATAATTTCTTTAGTAGGATATTTTTGACGAGCGCCGTCAATCGTTGCTTTGATTTCTGCTGGATGGTGCGCATAGTCATCAACAATAACCATATCAGAAACTTTCTTTTCACTAAAGCGTCGTTTAACTCCCGGAAATGAATCCATTTCTTCTGCTACCTTTTTCATATCAAAGCCTTCTAAATGTGCTGTTGCGATCACACCTAAAGCATTATTGATATTATGTTGACCGAAAGCTGGTAAATCAAAGTGCCCGATAAAATCATCATGGAAGTATACATCAAAAGCAGAACCTGTCGTAGTACGTGCAATATTTTCAGCACGAATATCGTCTTCTGGATTAACGCCATAATAATAAATCGGAACATCTGCCTCAAGTTTTCGCAAATAAGGATCATCACCAAATGCTAAGATCCCCTTGTTCACTTGTTTTGCCATTGTTTGAAAGGCAGAGAATACATCATCAATGCTTTTGTAATAGTCTGGATGATCAAAATCAATATTGGTCATAATCACGTAATCAGGACGATAGGCTAAGAAATGACGTTGATATTCACACGCTTCAAAAGCAAAAAATTCAGCATCAGGACGTCCATGGCCGGTACCATCACCAATTAAATAACTCGTTGGTTCAATACCACTTAATACATGAGCCAATAAACCAGTTGTACTGGTCTTGCCATGTGAACCTGTCACAGCGATACTTGTAAAGTGTTGAATAAAATGTCCAATAAAATCGTGGTAACGAATTACTTTTAAACCTAATTTTCGAGCCCGAACTAACTCTTCATGGTCATCAGAAAAAGCATTTCCGGCAATGACGGTTAAGTCTTTTGTGATATTATCTGCGTTAAAAGTATAAATAGGAATATTTGCTTCTTCTAAACCTACTTGGGTGAAAAAGTATTTCTCTACATCGGAACCTTGGACCTGTTCTCCTTGTTCATGCAATATTAATGCCAAAGAGCTCATTCCTGAGCCTTTGATCCCTACAAAATGGTATATTCTTTTATTTTGATTTGTCATTATCAGTTATCCTCTTTTCTCGGAAAATTTGATAACAACCGAGCGAGGTTATTACCAAACTGGAATATATTATCCAATAAAATAGCAAAAATAGCAAAAAATTTTAACTTTCATTTGCCTTATTTTCAGTATAGGTACGTTCATAAAGCAGCTTGCCACCACATTTTCCGCAAACAAAGCGCTGCGTATTCATTCTTTTTTGCCTAGTGATCGACATCTGACAATGTTGACACTTATAAACGTGAAACCTACGTTTCACTTGGACATCTGGAGCATAGCGCAAACCGCCTGTCTTTGTCAACAATTCTTTAAAATCAGTATCTTTATGCCGATAACCTTTATTTTCAAGATGCAGATGGTAGTGACATAATTCATGTTTGATAATAGCTACAAATGTCTCATAATTACGAACAGCCATTTTGGGATTAAAATCTAAATGATGATCCTTCAGATGATATCTCCCGCCTGTAGTGCGTAAACGAGTGTTGAAAAGCGCTTGATGGACAAATGGTTTACCAAAAAACTCCCACGAAGTTGTCTCTACTAACTGTTGCAGCTCTTCTTCAGTCATTGTGACGCTCCTGGATCAATCATGGTTAAACTAATGCGACCTTTTTTTAAATCCACTTGTTCAATCCAAACTGTGACGACATCACCAACTGAAACAACATCGTTAGGTTGTTTGACAAATTTTGTACTTAATTTTGAAATATGAACCAATCCATCTTGTTTAACGCCAATATCTACAAAAGCACCGAAGTCAATTACATTACGGACGGTACCTGTTAATTCCATTCCTGGTTTTAAATCTTCCATTGATAAAACATCTTTTCGTAGAAGCGGAGCCGGCATACTATCACGCATATCCCGACCGGGTTGGACAAGAGCACTTATGATATCTTTTAGCGTTTCCTCGCCAATACCCAGTTGTTCAGTTAAACGTTGGAGAGATAACTTTTCAAGCACTTCTTTTGCATGTGTTGTCCCGACTTCTGCTAAATCTAACTGAGCGATTTCTAATAATTGTTTTGTAATCGTGTAACTTTCCGGATGAATAGCTGTATTGTCCAAAATATTTTGAGCTCCTGGAATTCGTAAAAAACCGATCGCTTGTTCATAAGCTTTAGGACCTAAACGGGCTACTTTTTTTAACTGTGTTCGTTTGGTAAAAGCCCCATTTTCTTCCCGATAGCCGACTACGTTTAAAGCTGTTGTTTTGTTCAAACCTGAGACATGTTGTAAAAGCTGAGGACTCGCAGTATTCACATCCACACCAACCTGGTTAACCACTGTTTCTACAACAAAATCTAATTGCTCGTTTAATCTTTTCTGTGAAACATCGTGTTGATATTGACCAACACCTACCGCTTTAGGATCAATTTTTACTAGTTCAGCTAAAGGATCTTGCAGACGACGACCAATACTAATCGCACTGCGTTCTTCTACTTGTAAGTCAGGAAATTCTTCGCGCGCAATTGCACTAGCTGAATAAACCGAAGCCCCTGCTTCATTTACCATTACGTAATAAACATCACGCTTAATAGTTTGCAAGTTTTTGGCAACGAATTGTTCCGATTCTCGACTAGCTGTACCGTTACCGATGGCAATCATATCCACCTGATATTTTTCCACAAGCTGGCAAAATTGCTCATCTGCGGCTTTTCGTTTCTCAGCAGAAGCTGGTTTATGCGGGTAAATAACTTGAATAGCTAATACTTTGCCTGTTTCATCGCAAACAGCTAATTTGCAACCCGTTCGATAGGCAGGGTCAAAACCTAAAACTATTTTCCCTTTTAAAGGAGGCTGTAGCAATAAATTTCTCAAATTTTCACCAAAAATCGAAATTGCCTGCTCGTCCGCTTTTTCTGTTAGTTCATTACGGATTTCACGTTCCAGAGCTGGACCTATAAAACGTTTATAAGCGTCTTGATATGCTGCAGTTACCAACGAAGTAGCAGGTGAATTTGGGTCTTCGATTAATTGACGATTTAAATAGTTATAGATTTTTGTTTCATCGCTTTGAAGAGATACGTTTAAAATACCCTCTTTTTCTCCGCGATTACAGGCTAAAATTCGGTGTGAAACCATTTTTTTAATTGGTTCTGAAAAATCGTAATACATTTCATATACGCTTTTTTCATCTTTTTCAGAATCCTTTACACGGCTTTCAAAACGGCCATTTTGGAAAATTTCATGACGAATCCAGCTGCGAAATTTAGCTTTATCACCAAATTGCTCGGCCATAATTTCATGTGCTCCAGCAATAACGTCTTCAAGCGTCGTTACATTGTCATTGATATAATTTGCAGCTTCATCATAGACATCATCTTGTGGAAAAGTTAATAGCCATTGACTGAAAGGAGCCAAGCCATTTTCTTTCGCAATCGTCGCTTTCGTTCGCCGTTTCTGTTTATAAGGACGATAAAGGTCTTCTACTTGCTGCATTTTGGTAGCTTGTAGGATATTTTTCTTTAATTCTGAAGTCAACTTTCCTTGTTCACCAATCAGACGAACAACTTCTTCTTTACGTTTTTCCAGATTTTCTAAGTAGTGGAAACGTTCTTCAATTTCTCTGATTTGAACTTCATCTAAATCGCCAGTCATTTCTTTACGATAACGAGCAATAAACGGAACTGTATTGCCGTCATTTAATAAAGTCAACACCGTCTGCATTTGCTTTGGGCGATACTGCGTTAATTCTTGTTGTAATAAAGAGAGTAATTCTTGATTCATTTCTTGCGCCATTTTGACACACCTTTCATTTTACATGCCTTTTAGTATAACACAAAAAAGCGAGAATTTCGTTTAAGAAATCCCCGTTTTTAGTTAAAAATCAGGTTGCCAAGCGCCTGTTAAATTTGGATATTCAATGTCTTGTACAATACCATTTTTATCAAAAATGACACCATGAACAGAGCCACCAAAAACAGCGCCGCCATCAATCCCGATTTTATGATCAGAAATCCACAAAGCAGTTGTCTGCATATCTCCATATAATAAAGGCGTGATCGTATGGCCAAAGACAATCGTTTTTCCAGTATTATTTTTTCCTTGATGAAATGGTTCCCTGATCCAAATAAAATCAGCTGGGTTCGTTTGTTTCCAATCACTTTTAGTTAGATCAACACCCGCGTGAACAAAAATATATTTCTCCCATTCAAAATACAAAGGGCGTTCTACTAAAAACTGAATCAATTGTTGGTAATAAGAACGAATGCTCAGAGCAATTTCAGTTGGTGAATATTCTTCACAACACCCGTCAAACAATAAACTTTCCATTGTTTCCTTGCCGCCGTTTTGCACATAAGCTTGGTACCATTCTTCTGGTGAACTTAAAAACTGTAAAAAGTACTCTTCATGATTTCCTCGTAGATATACAGCACCATATTTTTCTACCAATTTTTTTCCTAGTAAAAAGCATTCCTTGCTCTTTTTTCCGCGATCATTTAAGTCACCAATTAAAACAAGTTGATGGGTTTTTGGATTAAAACCTTTTAAAAGCTTTTTAAATAACTCCAGTTCACCATGGATGTCACTGATAACATAAACATAAGGTTTCAAAACAGCTGCCTCCCTTTTAAATACAATCAGTTTTAGGCCTCTGACACAGCAAAATAGTTACCATCCGGATCTACAAAATTGAATACCAACGTTTCTTCTAGCTGAATTAATTCTCCTACCTCAATGGGTATAGATTGCATTTTTTTATATAAATCTGTAATATTTTCAGCAAAAAACATTACTTGTGGCGGGTTGGTAGCTACGCCAGGAGATTGTTCTTCAATGAAATTTCGATCATAAATCACAAAGTGTATTTCTGCACCTTTATTTGGAGCAACTTCTACTACCAAGGTACCATCGGTTTCTTGTGTATCAATAACTACAAAGTCTATAGACTGCCAAAAAGCCACTGCCTTTTGGACATCACCGACAAAAAGACTAATTTGTACTTTATTTGAAAACATAATTTCCTCTTTTCTATTCTTGACGTTCAAAATCTAAGTTGACGCCAGGTTTATCCGTAATAATTTCGGTTACCTCATAGGTCAATCGCTGCAAAATATCAAATAATGGCTCCATCAACTCATCAATTTCTGCTTTGGACAGATCGTCCTGACTTTGAATATCTTGGTTCACAATATGGTTGATTTGTCCCATTGCGCCTCGAATAATAAATTTTGTAAAAACAACTTCAAAGCGCAAACGGGTGCCAATGATACTGTTTTCCTTAGGATAATTTTCATTGGGTGCCTTTAATGGGGTAAAGCCAATATGTATTCTTGTTTTAAGATCTTGTTCTTCTTTTTTACGCTGGTCAAAATGATAAGCTTCCACCAGCGGCTTTTGACGTTTAATTTCCAAAACACTCACCTTCCTTAAAATTAAGTATAGCATAATTACCTACCAAATAAAAAAGCAGAGAGGACCTAGTATGTGTCAAATTTTCTGAGGTTGAATAAAAAAGAGGCGTTTTGGACAACCACTATTTATTTTTTGATCGTTCATAAGCCTCCCTTGCGGTCGGCTGGCCCCGTTACATATGATGGAAAAAAACCCTTTCCATCATAAGTAATGGGGAGTTGGATTTAATTGCTTAAGATTGTTCGAAAACTGGCCTAGCGGAGAACTCTTCGCATAGCCTTCCGCGATTTGTCCGCTAAAAGCTCCTTCATGCGAATAAAATTTCGGTTTTTTCTGAACAGCGCGTTTCATTTTTTTCCACTTTTGTTCCCGCTCAACGTCCGCCTGAGGGCGTTCATCATATTGATTGAGCCATCCGTTAATTTCATGGTTTCGAAGACTATCAATCACTTGAATCATAGCGGTGGCGCCTGTCTTCGTCCATAATCGGCCTTGCCGTTTCATTCGATAGGTGATCTTTCGATGCGTACTTTCAATGGTGCCAATACAGGCTTTAGGATCTTGAATCCCTCGATCTTTCAGCGGACGTAAATAGGGCCAGTTCCGTATGAAATAAGCCGATAGAAGGCGCAGCTGCTCATTCGCTTTTTCTTCGTCTTCCTCGATCAAACTCTCCGCAGTATCTAAACACGTTTGGACTTTATCCCAATCATACTGTCGAAGGGCTTCCTGCATTTTCGGTTGAAGTTGGGGGACGAAATACAAACGCTCTTTGACTTTTCGCTGCACGTGATAGCGATCGCGGAAGTGCTCATGTCGTAAACAACCGAGCGCCAATTCGTCAAAGACCGCTTTTTCATAACCTGAACCCCATCACTGTTGGAAACCACAACCGTATCTCTCAAATCGTAATTCGCCTGGAGATAATGCATCATTTCTCGTTGGGCTTTTTGTCGATTCAGATCACTGATAAAATACGGGTGGATCAACGTCGAGCGTTGGCCATCTTTTTGCTTTCCTTCACACACTTGAAAACGATGAATTTCGAGGGATTGTTTTTTCTGTCCATGAATTTGCACACCGTCCCCTTCCAGATAAAGAAATGGCACTTTTTTCTTCTCTACAACCCCGTCATAACGTTCTTCACGCGTGCTTCTTGCTTGAATAAGTGTTCCGGTTTGAACAACTAACTGCTGGACATTTTGATGGCTCATACTCCACGACGTTAAACAATCAATGGCTTTGGCGACATGGCGATAGACCATCATCGAACCTAACTCAGCGACGTTTCGCAGCACCAATGAACTATAACGGCTTCCTTTACGAATCCCTAAAAACTTATCGAGCGGGTAATAAATATCGCCTGCCGCGTTTTTCATTCGTCTTCGATGGAAGGTCACGGTGCCAAAAAGAAAGGTCACCGTCCGGGAGCTTTTTCGATCACTTTGATAGCCTTGCGCTTTGGCTTCGATAAAAAGCTCATCATCTAACTGGCGAAAGGCCTCTTGTGCTAAGAAAATGATCAGTTGGGAAAAGAAGTGCATCATCGCCTTTTCTCGTCTTAAAAAGGAGGTTTCCTCCTTCATTACTTTAACTAAATCTGTTATAATAGACTCCATAAGAAACCGCCTCTGTTATTAGTGCCTGTCACAGCCCAATAACTAGAGTAACGGTTTCTTTTTTATTCGTCTAGGGTTAACCTCAATAAATTTTACACTTAGGAGGACCTACCGCTCTACTTTTTCTTACAACTGTTCTAAGTAATCAATGGCATCTTGCAATGTTTTTACCGGGACAATTTTCATGTCTGTATCTAATTCATCAGCAGCAGTTTGCGCCTCTTGATAGTTAGATTTTACATCAGGATTTTCTTTCTTCTCTTTTTTGGTCAAGGTATCATTAGGGGCAAAAAAGATCTGAGCTCCTGCTTCATCGGCACTGGCGACTTTTTTGTCAATTCCGCCAATTCGCCCAATTTTTCCCTTATTGTCAATGGTACCCGTTCCTGCAATATTTTTGTTTTGCCTTAGATTTTGTTCAGTCAATTGCTCATAGATTTCTAGTGTAAACATTAACCCAGCAGAAGGACCGCCAATATTATCAACATCAAAATCGACTTCATCTTCTGTTGTAATATCAGTATGATCTACTAATGTTATTCCGATACCTGCTTTTTGGTTACTTGGTAGTTTGATCAGTTTACCACTTGCTTCTTTCGTATCATCATCGTGCTCATAAGTCACTTTAACCGTATCACCAACTGACTTCTGCTGGACATAATCCATAAAATCTTGATTATTTTCAAAACTTTTCCCATCAACTTTTGTTACGGTATCGCCAACAGCGACTTCTCCTTTAAAACTTGAATTTTTCATTACATTCATCACATAGACGCCTTTGTACTCAAAGTCATAGGGTCGATCAGCTAATTTTAAGGCTTGCTGAATGGCTGTATTTTGCGATGATTCCATATAATAATTTTGCATTTGGTCGTATTCTTCATCGCTTGCCCCGCCCAAAAGTTCTTCTTCTGAAACTAAATCTTCAAAAGGAGAAATCTGAGCTTTTAAAGCTGTCACAACTGAAGCTTGCTGGACGCCTACCGAAGTTAATGAGAAAGAACCATCTTCCTGATCTTTTTTATCGTTAACCGTGATCAATTCTTTTAAATCAATCGTTGATCCTGGTTTTTCAATATAGTAAGGTAAGGGTAAAAAGACACTCGCGCAAATGGCGAGTGCAATAATAAAAAGGATTAACGGTTTTTTAAAAGAATTACGTTTCATCTTGGTCACGCTTCTTTTTTATAGCTTCATAAACATTTTCTGGTAGATATTTTTTTACATCTCCGTGAAATAGTAAGGTTTCTTTTAATAGACTGGAACTGATATGACTATATTGCGTTTCAGCCATTAAAAAGACGGTTTCGATTTCAGGATCGAGATGTCGATTCATCGTCATAATTTCTTTTTCGTATTCATAATCATTACCATTTCGAATACCACGTAGTAAAAATTTAGCACCAAGTCGTCGTGCCGCTTGCACAGTCAATTCAGTTTGCTGTGAAATAACCTTAACATTGGGTAAATAGGCGACAGCTTCTTTGGCTAACCGCACTTTTTCCTCCGTTGAAAGTAAGGACTTTTTATTCGTATTGACGAAAATCCCCACGATAACTTCATCAAATATTTTCGATCCCCTCTCAATAGTAGACAAATGTCCCATTGTTAAAGGATCGAAACTTCCAGGAAATAATGCAATTTTTTTCATGATCAGGCCTCGTTTCTATAAATGCTTACTTTGGTGATACCATAGACTTGACTACGTATTCGCCGTAATGTTTGTATTTCTTCAGGTAAATCAACGTCTTTGTCCGTTTCGCAAATAACTACAGCTTCTTGGGCCAACAGCCCCAAATCCAATAGCTGATCAATATCATGTAAGATTGTTTGCTTAGCATAAGGTGGATCTAAAAAGACTAAATCAAATCGTTCTTCATTTTGGGCAAGCTGCAAAAGAGCTTTTTTGGCAGTTAATTTTAGCGTAACAAATTTTTGCTCATCTTTAGTTAAACGGATATTTTCTTGAATAATTTTCATTGCTGGATAGTATTTTTCCACGCAGACAGCATATTCTGCACCTCTAGAAACGGCCTCAATCGCTAAAGCGCCACTCCCAGAATAAAGATCTAATACGTGTTCACCGTTAAAATAAGGACCAATCATATTAAATAAAGACTCTTTAATCTTATCTGTAGTTGGTCGTGTCGTATCCATTGATAAACTTTTCAAAGCCATTTTACGATAATTTCCAGATATTACACGCAAAATCGCACTTCCTTCCATCGTTATATTGCTTTTGGCTTCATTAAGTATGGTTAACTACTTCTGAATCCTCAATTTATATTAGCAGATTTAGCTCATAAAAATGATTTTCCTTATCCTACAACTCGTTATAGATCACTAGTTTTCAATATTTATGTTCTATAAAATCAAATAGAACATAAGCTTAGCAAAGTATTGTCCTATATCACAAAATAGCACATAACTTTTACATACTCATGTCCTATTTCGACGGAAATATCTTTTTCAAAAACTAGGTTCATTCATTATGATCTTCTTCGGTATTTTCTGCAACTTGAAAAGCAGCTGCTGTACCAAGTTTATCGCCGAAATTCATATCAATGTCTGGCCGTCGTGAAATATCAACCTCTCGTACAAAGTGAAGTCGATTTAATTTTTCGATGTCTTTTTGTACGTCTTCTTCATTAACGTATAGCACCACATACTTCATTTTTGGTGAGACATAATGTACAAAACCATAACGGCGCAGATTTTTCAATTGTTTTAAGCTATATACCCATACGACTAATCCACGTCTTTTTTGAATCTCAAATGTTTTTGTTTTATCCGACATGGCAACTACCTCCATGGCCTGACTTGCTTTCAAAGAAAGGATTGCCTGCATCAACTTTAATTTCTTTTGAAATAGTATGTGCAATGGTCGTTCCTACTAAATCTAATATTGACTGCAGAGTGGTTTCAGCATAGCGAAACTCAGCAACTTTCGGATGAAGATCCAAAGCGCGTTTGGCTTTACGTACAGCGTGCTGCTTTTCTCTTCGATCTGGCGCATACTTGCCATACGCTTCAATCGCTTCGAACGCTTCTTTTTTAACCATAAAATTATTCCGCAATTCTTGTACTTCTTTATCCTTATACATCTTGTTTTTTTGCCATAAGTAAGTTTGGAATGTATTACTTGCTTTGATTGTCTCAAATAATTGATCGACTTGATCTTCGATAACAAATAATTGATCGTTATAAATCAATTGCTCTCACTTTCCTCTGTTTGGTATTCTGATTCTTTCCATAAGACTAACACATTTTCTTTTGAAAAGGCAACGCCCAATGAGGTTTCATCCGAACGTATTAACTGGTCATATAAAACTGGTGTACTATACCAGGATAAAACAGAAAAACTAGGGTCATAAACTGGCTGTTCTAGGTGGCCTGATACAGATGGATCTTCCAATTCTTCTAATAAATCAGTCATTTCGGTGTCATTTAAAACAAAACTTCCAGGATGGCCCTGCTCTATTCTTTGAAGTGCCTGCAACCGTTCAGTTGTTAGAATATCTTCTTTATTTTGGTCAAAAGAACTCAGTATTTGTTTACCGGCTATTTGCAGATTTGTATCAATAGAAAAAGTTGGTACTTCATTTTTTTCTCGTAATAATTGAATTAAATCAATCGTTTGTTGCTCTTTAAATTGATTGATTTTTTCCCAATCAGCATCTTCCTCTTGTTCGTAATAAGGTGCTTCATCGTTGGCCACTGTATAAGGAGCAAGCTTAAGTAAAGTTTCACTATCTAAATAATCAACTGCATATAATTGGCTTTCATTATGTGTCTGATCAAAGAAAAGAATCGCAAAGCTGCCATTATCAAAAGCGATCAGCGGACGATAATTCATATCATCTTCTTCCAACTCAAAATCCACAGAAGCATCTTGGTGTTCGATAGTAAAGTTTGGATAGATCATAGTAATTTTAGCTAATTCATCCATAGTCATCCCAAAATGAAATGGTTCAATCTCATCGTCTTTTCCACCTAAATATTTAATGCTTTTAATAGCATGGTCTTCCGTATTTACTTCCAAAAATTCACCATCTACCGCATAGCGATTGACTGTAAAAGAAAATCCTGAACGCATACTTTCTTCTGGTTGCCCATAACTTTCTTCAAATTCGTCTAAGTCCTGACCGATCCAATTAGCAAAACCTGCTGTTTGGATCGGCTCATAACTTAAATTAGTAGCGGGTGGGTTATTTTGCGCTTGTTCGGTTGTTTCATCTTCCGTTGAATTTCGCGGAAACCAAACAGGCTGCATATATAAAATGACAAGAAAAAGAAAGAAAATACCTGCAAATAAGAGGCCTCTTTTTTTCATGTTCGTACAACCTTTCCACTATTTTTCTTCAATTTCAATGAGTAAGTCACCTGAAGCGATTGGCTCACCTGCGGTCACGTAAACATGTTTTACTTCTCCATCAAAGCTTGCCTCAATAGATGTTTCCATTTTCATGGCTTCGGTCACCATCAGCGTTTGTCCACTTTTAACACGATCACCGCGTTTAACAAGGACATCTAAAACAGTTCCGGACATAGTAGCTCCCACATGTTCTTTATTAGTAGGCTCAGCTTTCTTTTTGACCGCAATACTTGTTTTGATTGAAGTATCTTTTACGACAATTTCGCGCCGTTGACCATTCAAATTGAAAAAGAGTGTACGATTTCCTTCGATATCTGGTTCGCCTATTTCATCCAAACGAATAATTAAGTTCTTCCCTTTTTCAATAACCACATTGATTTTTTCTCCTTGTCGCATTCCATTAAAAAAGGTTGGCGTGTCTAAAACTTTAATATCCGCGTATTGTTCATAGGCCTTGCGATAAGCTAGAAAAACATCTGGATACATCAAATAGCTTAATATTTCATCCTGGTTTGGTGTATAGCCAATCAATTTTGCTAATTCATCTCTTACTTGATTAAAGTCTACTGGTTCAGCAAAAGCGCCAGGACGATCAGTGTATGGTTCTCTTCCTTTTAAAATGAATTGTTGTAACTTTTTGGGAAAACCGCCGACTGGTTGGCCTAAATCACCTTGGAAAAATGAAATGACAGATTCAGGAAAACTAATAGAAGCACCTTTCTCGTAAATATCTTCTTCTGACAAATCATTTTGAACCATAAATAAAGCCATATCTCCGACCACTTTAGAAGATGGGGTTACTTTTACGATATCACCAAACATCATATTGACTTGATGGTACATTTGTTTAATTTCATCCCAACGGTCAAACAATCCAACAGCTTTAGCCTGTTGTTGCAAGTTAGAATATTGTCCACCAGGCATCTCATGCATGTAAACTTCTGTTTGTGGTGCGTTTAGCCCACTTTCAAATGGTTGGTAATATTGACGCACATCTTCCCAGTAATGATTGAGTTTTTGCACGTTTTCAACTTGGATATGGGGCACACGTTCACTATCATCAAGTGCATAATATAAACTACTCATGCTAGGTTGACTCGTACCGCCACTCATTGCGCTAACGGCTACATCGACAATATCAACTCCCGCTCTGACTGCTTCCGAGTAGGTCATAATCCCATTGCCACTAGTATCATGGGTATGCAAATGAATCGGCAAATCAACCATATCTTTTAATTCACTAATTAAGCGATAAGCCGCTTGCGGTTTCAACAACCCAGCCATATCTTTAATAGCAATAATATGAGCGCCTAACTGTTCTAACTCTTTAGCCATATCTTTATAATATTGTACTGAGTATTTTGGCCGATTTGGATCATTAATATCACCAGTATAACAAATCGCAGCTTCAGCAATTTTTCCTGTGTCTCTGACAGCTTGAATACTTTTTTTCATCTGAGGTAACCAATTCAAGCTATCAAAAATACGAAAAACGTCCATCCCCTGTTTAGCTGCCTCATTAATAAATTCAACTAATACATTGTCAGGGTAGTTGGAATAACCAACTGCGTTTGAACCGCGAAACAGCATCTGCAGTAAAGTATTCGGCATTTTTTTGCGTAAAATTCGTAATCTTTCCCAAGGATCTTCAGTTAAGAAGCGGTAGCTTACATCAAAAGTAGCACCACCCCACATTTCACTTGAAAACAACTGCGGAATGCCTTGCTCTGTTTGACGAGCAATTCGGCTTAAATCTTGCGTACGTACTCGAGTAGCAAGCAAGCTTTGGTGGGCATCCCGAAAAGTTGTATCCGTCAAAAGGACTTCATTTTGTTGACGAACCCACTGAGTCAATTTCTCTGCGCCCTGGTCTTCTAAAATGTTCTTTGCTGTTTGGTCAACTTTTACCTCAGTTAGATCCTCTGGCATACGAGGTGCTTCGTAAAAAGGTTTTTCTTGTCTTTCAATTCCAGGAAAACCATTTACTGTAATTTCACTAATATATTTCATTGTTTTATTGCCGCGGTCACGAGTAAACGAAAATTTAAATAGCTCAGGCGTTTGATCGATAAAAGTGGTCGTCATTTTTCCTGAACGAAATTTCGGATGAGAGATGACATTTTTTAGAAATGGCATATTGGTTTTCACGCCGCGTACCCGAAATTCTTTTATACAACGCGCCATTTTAGCAATTGCTTGTTCAAATGTCGCTGCATGAGTACATACTTTAACTAGCAAGGAATCAAAGTAAGGAGTGACAACCGCACCAGCGTAAGCATTTCCAACATCCAATCGAACACCAAAACCACCTGGAGAGCGGTAAGTATCAATTTTACCGGTATCAGGCATAAAGTCATTTAACGGATCTTCTGTAGTAATCCGGCATTGAATTGCTGCCCCTTTGAAGGTAATATTTTCTTGCTTGGGCAATCCAATATCTTGATGAAGATCTTTACCTTGAGCAATTAATATCTGCGTAGTAACAATATCTACATCGGTAATCATTTCAGTGATCGTATGTTCCACTTGTACTCTTGGATTTACTTCAATAAAGTAGAATTGATTACCTTCAACTAAAAATTCAACTGTTCCTGCATTTACATAACCTACATGTTGCATTAAGTTCACTGCTGCGGTACAAATTCTGTCACGAAGTTCTGCACTAAGAGATACGCAAGGCGCTACTTCAACGACTTTTTGGTGTCTTCTTTGAACAGAGCAGTCACGTTCAAATAAATGGATAACATTTCCGTTATTATCGCCTAAGATTTGCACTTCAATGTGTTTTGGATCAGCAACGTATTTTTCGACATAAATCTCATCACTGCCAAACGCCGCTTTGGCCTCACTTTTAGCACGCTCAAACCCATCGCGCGCTTGTTTTTCATCGTAGGCAACACGCATCCCACGGCCACCACCGCCCAATGCTGCTTTAATCATAATCGGGTAGCCATTTTCTTGAGCAAATGCTACGACTTCTTCAGCATCAGAAACCGGACCATCAGAACCAGGTATTGCTTGAATTCCAGCTGCGGTAGCTGCTTGTTTTGCTTTAATTTTATCGCCGAAAATATCCAATTGATGAGGTGTGGGGCCGATAAAAGTAATCCCTTCTTCTTTACAACGAGTAGCAAACTCTAGGTTTTCGGATAAAAAGCCGTATCCGGGATGTATCGCTTGAGCTCCTGAAACTTTTGCAATACGAATAATATCTTCAATATCTAAATAAGCTTCGATTGGCTTTTTGTCTTTTCCCACCAAATAAGCTTCATCCGCTTTAAAACGATGAACAGAGTATTCATCTTCTTTGGCATAAATAGCTACTGTTTGTATATTTAACTCAACACATGCGCGGAAAACACGCGTTGCTATTTCTCCCCGATTGGCAACAAGAATCTTATCCATTTAACCACTCCTTAAGTTTTAAACTTATATTCTATTTAGCTTTCACTAATATTACTTATGGAAAAGCTGAAAAATAAGTAGTTTACTCATTCTTCAGCTTCTTTTTGTTTCATTTCGTACAACATTGCTTTTTTCTTCTCATCGGCGCTTATATTTAAAGCAAAACCGACACAGACTGAAAACATCATCAAGCTTGAACCACCTTGACTGATAAAAGGAAAAGTGATCCCACTTAACGGGATTATTCCAGTAATACCACCTAAATTAATAAAAATAGAAATCAAAAATAACGCGCCAATCCCAATACACATGATCGAGTTAAAGGGATCTTTGGAACGAATACCAATTAATAAAATACGCGCGATCATATAAAATAAAATACCTAGAATCAGAATTGCTACAATTAAACCTAGCTCTTCTACAACAATAGCAAAAGCGTAGTCGGTATGAGCAAACTGTAAAAAACCTTTTTTTTGAATACTATTTCCTAAGCCGCGTCCAAATAACCCACCATTAAATAAAGCATAATAACCATGAATCATTTGATGACCGTCCCCGTATTCATCAATAAAGGGATTGCGAAAGACGGCAAATCTAGATAACACATAGCTAGGTAAAAAATACTTACCAAAAGCATTGACACCAAAGATTGCCAAAATGCTTCCAAAAAAGCCAATCAATCCTGTATAAAGTGTATAAATATAGTTAACTCCGCTTGCCAACAACATAACGATAATCAGTAAAACAATAATCGCTGCATTCCCAAAGTCTGGGTAAAACAGCAACGCTCCAATAGGAATTATCATAGCCATTAGTGAACCTTTGATGCTATACATAAAGTGGTGCTGAACTTGGCTTTGCTGTTGTGCTAAGGTCGTAGCAAAAAACCATATCACTACTACCTTAAAAAACTCTGCCGGTTGAATGGTTCCCATTCCAGGGATTTGTATCCATCCATAAGCGCCATTTACTGGGCTAAACGCAAAAGCTACGAGTAGTAAGAAGCAAACAATCATTAATGCCACATACGTTGTCTTTTTATTTTTCAATACATTTGTTTTTAACTTATAAATAAAAAAGATTAAAAGTAAACTAATAATCCAAAAAACAAATTGGAAAATTGCTTGACGAGCCGGATTTTGCCCATTTTCTAACAGCACATAAGAAGTTGTACTATAGACCATCATTAAACCAACGATATTCAAAAATAGATAAGGAATCAAGATTCCCCAGTCTAAAAAACGCCTTTTTTTTATCTTGTTAGGCAAGAACTATACCTCCTTGCCTTTTGTAATAGTTTTATTTTCTTCATAAACTTCATTATATAACTGATTTAAATCACGCTCAAGATCACTAAGTAATTGTTGTCCCATTTCATTTGAAATAATTCCTAAACGAATCGAAAAAGACACTTGCCTAGACAATCCATACATTTGTGTATCAACAACTTTTTCAAATGCCTTACAATGGGAAATACATAAACTATTTTGCTGATTTTTAATTAGCATTTTGATACGGTCTGCCTCTTGATAAAGCAAATCTAATGCTAATTCCGGAGAAATAGATTCCATTAAGGTCCCTCCTATTCTTATGTTTCCCAATTATAGCACAAATTTTATACAAATTGGATGATTGGTTTTAGCAATTCATAATAAATTAAACCGAAATTAAACATTTTACTGCTAAAAAAAATGACTAAAGCAGTTTACTTGGCTTTAGTCATTTTTCCTTATTAGTTAACATTAACTTTTCTTTTGTTTCTTAGCTGCTTTTTCACGTTCAGATTTATTCAAGATTTGTTTTCTTAACCGAATGCTCACTGGCGTTATTTCACAATACTCATCTTCATTGATAAATTCGACTGATTCTTCAAGCGTCAAAATACGTGGTTTCTTGATAGTTGACGTTTGGTCTTTATTAGCCGAACGAACGTTAGTCATTTGTTTTGCTCTAGTAATATTCACACCTAAATCATTTTCACGTGAATTTTCACCTACGATCATACCTTCATAAATTTCGGTATTAGGCTCTACAAAGATAGTCCCACGTTCTTCTATATTCATAATAGAATAGCCAGTAGCTTTCCCTGTATCAATAGAAACCAATGCACCATGATTTCTACCAGCAAGTTGAGCTGGCAACATAGGCAAGTATTGGTCAAATGTATGATGCATAATTCCGTAACCACGTGTCATGGATAAGAATTCGTTGTTATAACCAATTAAACCACGTGATGGAACTTGAAAGATCAAACGTACTTGACCATTTCCTGTATTAACCATGTCTTGCATTTCGCCTTTACGTAGGCCTAAAGATTCAATTACAGAACCCATATATTCTTCTGGTGTATCGATTTGAACACTTTCAAATGGTTCACATTTAACGCCATCAATTTCTCGTTCAATAACTTTCGGACGAGAAACTTGTAGTTCATAACCTTCTCGACGTAAGTTTTCAATTAAAATCGATAAGTGTAGTTCACCACGTCCAGATACTGTCCAAGAATCAGGAGTAATAGGTTCTACCCGCAATGAAACATCCGTTTGTAGTTCCATCATTAGACGTTCTTCAAGTTTACGAGCCGTTACATGTTTTCCTTCTTGACCGGCAAAAGGTGAATTATTTACTAAGAAGGTCATTTGCAGAGTTGGTTCATCAATGCGCAAAATTGGTAAAGCATCCTGATGATCAAAAGGTGTCACTGTTTCACCAACAAAGATATCTTCCATACCAGCAACTGCGATTAGATCTCCTGCTTTAGCTTCTTGGATTTCATCACGTTGCAAACCAAAATAACCAAATAATTGGCTCACTCGGAATTTCTTCACGCTGCCGTCCAGTTTTATCAAAGCTACTTGGTCGCCAACCTTAATTTTTCCACGGAAAACACGTCCGATTCCGATACGTCCTACATAATCATTATAATCTAATAGAGAAACTTGAAATTGTAAAGGTTCATCACTATTATCAACAGGCGCTGGGATATGATCAATAATCGTGTCAAATACTGGTGCCATGGTTGGTTTTTGTTCTTCAGGATCTTCTGAAAGGCTTGAAGTTCCATTGATCGCTGAAGAATAAATGACTGGAAAGTCTAATTGGTCATCATCAGCACCTAACTCAATAAATAATTCCAAAACTTGATCAACAACAAATTGTGGTCGTGCTCCTGGTTTATCGATTTTGTTAACAACGACGATAGGTGTAACATTTTGATCCAATGCTTTTTTCAATACAAAACGTGTTTGCGGCATAGTACCTTCATAAGCATCTACTAGTAATACCACACCATCGACCATTTTCATGATACGTTCAACTTCACCGCCGAAATCCGCGTGTCCAGGCGTATCTAAAATATTTATGCGGGTGTTACGATATTGAACAGCAGTATTTTTAGATAAAATAGTAATACCACGTTCTTTTTCAATATCATTGTTGTCCATGGCTCTTTCTTGCAAGTCTTTTCTACCATCTAATGTTTCAGATTGTTTTAGTAATTCATCAACTAAGGTTGTTTTTCCGTGGTCAACGTGGGCAATAATTGCTACGTTGCGAATCGTGTCTCTATATTTCAATATTCATTTGCTCCTTTAAAATTCAATCAACTTATCAATCGTCTAAATAGAATAAGAGTTAAATTAATTCTTCTTCCTTCATAACAGATAATACTACGCTCGACAAGTTATTATAGCAAAAAATCTTTCTGAAAACTAGTGAAAAGCTTTCAAATTCGCAAATTTATTATAAAAATCAACTATTTTTTAACTTTTTGCCTGCTCAGCCAAACGCATCATTTCTTCATAGGCGGTGGGAGTCGCTGCAATATAGTGCTCCCTACCATCAAATTTTAACATTTTGCCGTTAATATTTGAAAATTTGATGCCAAGTGCTTCTAGCATAACACTTCCTGCTGCATAATCCCAAGGAGCTAAACTAGAAACATAGGCATTATGTTTTCCTCTGATCAAAGCGATCATTTCAAGTCCAGCACATCCAGACATCCGAACGCCCATTGAACGCTCTGCCATTACCTGAGCATTATAACTGTTTTTGCGGTACATGCTAGAATTCATTCCTACTAAGCCATCTTTTAAAGCCAAATCAGGCGGGGTATTTAAACGCTCTTCATTGATAAAAACACCAACTTCTTTGCCTCCCCATAAAAGCATGTCTTCCATTACATTATAAATAAAGCCTAATTTTCCTTGTCCTTCTTCGTAGACCGCAATCATAATACAAAAATTTTCTTGTTCTAATACAAAATTCAACGTGCCGTCAATCGGATCGATAATAAACACACGTCCAGAAAAATCAGTAAGATGGTCCTTACCGTTTTCTTCGCCTAAAATTTTAGCATCAGGATCAAAGGCGTTGATTTGTTCAATCAAAAAATCTTGCACTTGTTTATCAACATTGGTTACTAAGTCCCTCCGACCATTTTTAGTATCTACAGTCATGTCATTTTTAGCGATTTCTTTTTTAATTAATTCAGCAGCTTCTTTTATCCAGTTTTTTATTTCGTTAATCATAATTTGCATTTCTTTCATCCTCCCATCTTCAATTTTTTGTCAGGATATTTTTTTGCCTGTTGTACTGTTTTATATAAAGAATAACCAGACAATTTTTCAAATTCTCGACCTAGTTGTCGTTCTTCCCCGATGCTTTTAACAACTGACTTGAACTCTTGATAGGCAAACAAAAAATCTTTAGCAGCTAGTCCTTTTTCATAACTATCTTCTAAAGCTTGCCATAAATTAACTACTCGAATCATTTCATCTGTCGTCCACTCTATATCTAATGGATATTGATAATCTTGCATAAATTCACCCGTTTTCTTTTTCTCGTAGTTCTAGTGTACCAATATCTTGCAAAATGAACAACTGTTGAGAAGATAGCATACATATAAAAGCAAAAAATGACTCTCTATGTTAAAAAATAACAGACTAGTCTTAAATATCAATGGCTTTGGAGGGGTATCAAGCCATGTCCCACCAATTTGTAAAATAATGGTGGGACATTAAACGATGTGCCACCAATCGATAAATTATTGGAGGCACATCGAGAAAATTGCCTCCAATAATTATGGATAATAGTGGAATATAGGAATAAAAACAGCTTCTATTACTATAAAGTCTCATCTCAATAAATTTTCACTTAGGAGAATAGCTTGCGAAAAAATAAAAAACGTAATTGTTTTATCCATTAATAAAATTGGTTTGATTGTGAAGACTATTTATTAAGCTATTAAACACTTATCTGAGCTAAATAAATCGAATGCATGTCTGGAATAAAGCTCAGTACATAAACCCTCTTAATTTATACCTATGTACAATCAAATGATGTCAAACTGCTAAACGGATAGTTTAGATGTAATGTCGTTTCTGAAAAGCATTTATCTTGCAACAGCGACTTTGAAAAAATCCTGGTATCCTACAAATTTCAAACACAAAAAACCTATGAATCCAAAGATAGACTCATAGGCTTTTTCGAGTTATTTAGGCATGTATTGGTAAACCAAGAGCTAGCTCTGAAGCATCCATTGTAATTTCACCTAAAGATGGGTGTGGGTGGATAGTTAATGCAATATCTTCAGCGTTCATTCCTGATTCAATTGCAAGTGCTAATTCTGAAACCATATCAGAAGCGCTAACCCCTGCAATTTGAGCACCAACAAGAACATTATCTTCAACAGTCGTTACAAGACGAATAAAACCTTCTGTTTTATTTAAAGATAGTGCTCGTCCATTGCCGGCAAATGGGAATTTATAAGCCTTAGCATCTAATCCTGCTTCTTTAGCTTCATTAATTGTCATACCAACCGTTACTATTTCAGGATCTGTAAAAGCCACAGCAGGCATTGCTTTATAATCGACGGCAACTTTTTTACCAGAAATAGCTTCAGCAGCAATTTTTGCTTCGTAACTTGCTTTATGTGCTAAAGCAGCTCCGGGAACAATATCGCCGATAGCAAAAATGTTTTTAACATTTGTGCGGCCTTGGTTATCAACTGGAAGTAGACCGTGGTCACCAAATTCAACACCAGCTTGTTCTAATCCCATTTCATCTGTATTAGGACGACGTCCCACAGTAACCATTACATAGTCTGCAGTTACTGAGTCTGCTTTACCATCAACTTCATAGTTAACAGTTACGCTGTCGCCATTATCAACAGCTTCTTTTGCCATTGCGCTTGTAACGATGTGAACGCCTCTATCTTTAAAATCTTTTTCAACTAATTTTACAAGATCTTTTTCGTAAGTAGGCAAAATTTGAGGTGTTCCTTCAAGAATGGTAACATCAGCGCCTAGGTTAGCATAAGCACTACCTAATTCTGCACCGATAACACCACCGCCAATGATGACTAGTTTTTCTGGGACTTGTTCTAATGCTAGTCCACCAGTTGAATCAATCACACGGCCACCAAATTTAAATCCTGGAATTTCAATCGGGCGTGAACCAGTAGCAACAATCGCGTTGTTGAAAGAATAAGTTTGTGCTGAATCTGGGTGGATTACCCGTAAACTATTTTCATCAACAAAGAAAGCTTCCCCTTCAATGACTTCCACTTTATTTTTCTTCAATAACCCCTTAACACCAGAAGTCAATTTGTTCACAACTTGAGTTTGCTTCCAGTTTTGGGTTTGAGCGAAATCAAGTGTAGCACTTTCAGTTTTCACACCAAAAACTTCTGAATTTTTCGCTTCTTGTAAATGATGACCAGCTGCAATCAAAGCTTTTGAAGGAATACAGCCTACGTTTAAACAAACACCGCCGATATTTTCTCTTTCAATAATCGCAACTTTTTGACCCATTTGGCTAGCTCGGATGGCAGCTACATAGCCACCAGGTCCTGAGCCAACCACAACTGTATCTAATTCTATGGCAAAATCTCCAACTACCATTTATTTATCATCCTTCCATTAATAATAACTCTGGATCGTTTAACAAACGCTTGATGTTGTTCATCGCTTTTTGAGCAGTTGCACCATCAACAATACGGTGGTCAAAGCTCAATGACAATTTCATCATGCGGCCTACAACAATTTCGCCTTCGTCGTTAACGATTGGTTCTTGTTTAATCGTACCTACGCCTAATATAGCAACTTCAGGGTAGTTGATAACTGGTGTGAACCAAGTACCGCCAACTGATCCAATGTTACTAATGGTAATTGAACCATCACGCATATCTTGTGCAGTGAGTTTGCCTTCATGAGCAAGTCCTGCTTTTTCATTGATTTCGTCTGCAATAGCAAACATTCCTTTGCGATCGGCTTCTTTCACGTTTGGCACATATAAACCATGATCAGTATCTGTTGCAATACCGATATTGTAATAATGTTTGTAAACAATTTCTTGTGCTGCATCATCAATCGAAGCATTTAGTACAGGGAATTTCTTCGCTGTTACAGTCAATGCTTTAACAACGTATGGCAAGAAAGTTAGTTTTGTACCATTTTCTTGAGCAACTTCTTTGAATCTCTTCCGTTGATCCCAAAGCTTAGTTACTTCAACTTCGTCATGCAAAGTAACATGAGGTGCAGTATGTTTACTGTTAGTCATTGATTTTGCAATAGCTTTACGTGTTGGTGTCATTTTTTCGCGTGTTTCTAAGTCAGACAAGCTAGAAGTAAATGGTTTAGCTGGTGCTGCTTTTTCTTCTGGTTGAGAAGCATCTGATTTTTCAGTAGTTTCTGAGCTTGCCGCAGCCGCTTGACTGCCCCCAGAAATAAAGCTTTCAACGTCTTCTTTAATTACGCGTCCACCTTTACCAGTTGCTGTTACTTGTGAGATGTCAACATCGTTTTCACGAGCAAATTGACGAACAGAAGGCATAGCCAAGACCCGTTTATTTGGATCAGCTGTTGCAACTACACCGGTTGAACCAGTAGTGTCAGTACTTGCTTCTTCTTTGCTTTCTTCTTTATCAGCAGCAGGGGCACTAGGTTTAGAATTGTTATGCCCTGGAGCATCAATTTCTACTAATGTATCGCCAACATTGGCTACTTCACCTTCATCAACTAAGATGTTTTTAACCGTCCCAGTTACTGGAGAAGGGATTTCTTCTACTGATTTGTCATTTTGGATTTCAAGCAGTGTATCATCTTCATTGATCGTATCGCCTGCTTTAACCATCCATTTAGCGATTTCGCCTTCTGCCATTCCTTCACCGATGTCTGGTAATTTAAATTCATAAAAACCTTCTTCACCGGATTCAGCATCTGCAGCGGGGGCTGCTGGTGTTTGTTCTTCTTTTGCCGCGGCTGTATCATCTGAAGAGTCATCTTCATAGCCTTCAGCGTCAATTTCTACTAATGTATCGCCAACTGCTGCAGTGGTTCCTTCATCAACTAAGATATTTTTAACTGTCCCAGTTACCGGAGAAGGGATTTCTTCCACCGATTTGTCGTTTTGTACTTCAAGCAATGTATCGTCTTCATTGATCGTATCGCCTGCTTTAACCATCCATTTGACAATTTCGCCTTCTGCAATTCCTTCGCCGATATCTGGTAATTTAAATTGAAATGCCATTTTGATATCTCCTTTATTTAGAGTTCATATTACAAGCACACATTTTAAGAGATAAGAGAAACGTTTCCTTCTCCCTTACCTCTAAAAAGAGTACTCATTTACTTTGTGCAATTAGAAGTTTGCGATTTCTTTGACTTTTTCTTCAATATCTGCTGCATTTGGCAACCAAATTCCTTCAGCTTGACCAAATGGGAAAACAGTATCTGGTGCAGAAACTCGTCCGATTGGTGCTTCTAATGAAAGGATTGCTTTTTCAGCAATATCAGAAGAAATTTTCGCAGCAACGCCTGCTTGTTTTTGCGCTTCTTGCACAACAACAACTCGGTTTGTTTTTTCTACTGACGCAATAATTGTTTCCATGTCAATTGGAGAAACAGTGCGTAAATCGATAACTTCCACGCTAATGTTTTCTTTTGCCAAGTTTTCAGCTGCTTTTAAAGATTCACGAACCATTGCGCCATAAGTTACAATGGTAATGTCGTTTCCTTCTTTAGCAATCCCTGCTTTATCCAATGGCACTTCATATTCACCATCTGGAACTTCTTCACGGAATGAACGATAAAGTTTCATATGTTCTAAATAAACAACTGGGTCATTACTTTTAATAGAAGAGATCAATAGCCCTTTTGCATCATAAGGATTTGAAGGAATAACTACACGAATACCTGGTGCTTGAGCAATCAGTCCTTCTAAGTTATCAGAGTGCAATTCTGGTGTATGCACACCGCCACCAAATGGCGCGCGAAGGGTAATTGGTAGATTACGGGTGCTGCCCATACGATAACGTGTACGTGCGATTTGTCCCACAATTTCATCCATTGCTTCAAACACAAAACCGAAGAATTGAATTTCAGGCACAGCTCGGTAGCCTTCTAAAGCCAAACCAAAAGACAAGCCCATAATACCGGATTCAGCTAATGGTGTATCAAAGACTTGCTCTTCACCGAATTTATCTTGCAAATCAGCAGTCGCACGGAATACCCCGCCGTTTTTACCAACGTCTTCACCAAAAACTAAGACATCTTTATCATTTTCCAATTCAACAGCTAAGGCATCAGTGATTGCTTGAATCATTGTTTTTTGTGCCATGATTATTTCGACTCCTTCGCTTCGTAAAATTTGATTTGTTCTTGAATATTTTGAGGTTGTTCTTCAAACATATTCTTCAAGAAATCAGATACTTTTTGTTTTGGAACTTTATCCGCTTCAGCAATGGCATCTTTAATTTCTTGTTTTGCATTTTCCATAACTTCTTCTTCTTGTTCTTTTGTCCATAGACCTTTATTTTGTAAATAATTACGGAAACGGATCAATGGATCTTTCTTTTGCCATTCATCGTCTAATTCTTTTGAACGGTAACGGGTTGGATCATCACCAGATAAAGTATGCGCACCATAGCGATAAGTTACTGCTTCAATTAGTACTGGACCATTTCCGTTAGCAGCCCATTCACGCGCTAATTTTGATACAGTATAAACCGCAAGCGGATCCATTCCATCTACTTGAATACCAGGGATCCCTGCTGCAACCGCTTTTTGAGCAAGTGTTGTTGCTGCCGTTTGTTGGTCACGAGGTGTAGAGATTGCAAAACCGTTATTTTGTATATAAAACACGCCATTTGCTTTATAAGCACCAGCAAAGTTGATTGCTTCGTAAAAGTCTCCTTGAGAAGAACCGCCATCACCAGTATAAGTAAATGCTACGTTCTTTTTACCTCGTTTTTTCAAACCTAAAGCCACACCTGCAGCTTGTACATATTGTGCACCAATAATAATTTGAGGGGGTAAAGCTTGTAGGTCATCTTTGTATTCATTACCGACTACGTGCCCACGAGACCACAAAAATGCTTGATATAAAGGTAGTCCATGTTTTATTAATTGTGGAACATCACGATATCCTGGAAGTAAAACATCCTCTTTTTCAAAAGCAAAATGACTTGCTAATTGACTTGCTTCTTGTCCGGCAGTTGGAGCGAAAAATCCTAAACGTCCTTGTCGGTTCAAAGCAGTTGAGCGTTGGTCCAACACACGTGACCATACCATACGACTCATTAACTCAACTAATTGTTCATCACTTAAATCAGGTACTAACGATTCATCTACCACATTTCCATCTTGATCCAAGGCTTGATAAGTTGGAAATAGCGTATCAACTTCATTTAGCAATGCTTGAAAGTCAATCGTTTTCTTCTTTGCCATCTTGTCACACTTTCCTCTCTTTTAATCGATTGATTCTATATTCTGAGTCATTATAACAGCAAAAAAATTCTGTATTACTGTTTTAACCACTTACAACTATAAAATTATCATTTTTATCACAAAAAAACAAGTACAATGTTCATTAAAATTGTATTATTCCCGTTTTATAGCAGTCAGAAGTTAAAGTTTTAAAAAATTATAAACAATTTGAGGAAACGTTTGCTTTCGTGAATCAAGTTCGTGCTCTTCATCACAAAATTAGTACAGTTAAAAAAAAGAAACAATACAGTATGCAGTAATTCATATTTTGACTGATTATTTTAATGTGAAATTTTGCGCGAATGTATCAAAAATTAAAACAGTCCCTCTATTGGCGCTTTTTTGGCTTATTTCTCAAATTTATTATTATACTAAAAAAGATGAGATATAAAACCTCACCTTTTTTGAACCTCTTATTTAAATCCATTCTTTATTAATCGCAATATAAATTCGTTTAACCACTTCTACTGTCAAAAGATAGGCCGGAACAATTAAGAAGAAATAAATCCAATAATTATTCGGCAATTGCTCAAAATCAAATGCTTCGCGTAATGGCGTTAAAATAATCAATCCTCCTAGTAAACAAGCGATAATACTCGTTAATGTAACTTGCCAGGAAGCATGGCTATCAATTAAGGACCGTTTGCTAGTACGTAAGAAGTGGACAACCAAAGTTTGGGTAATCAAACCAATAGCAAACCAACCTGTTTGGAACAGCCCTTGCTCACTAACAGTATTAGCTTCAATGATATACCACATCACAAAAAAGGTAGCAATATCAAAAATACTGCTGATAGGACCAATACAAAGCGTAAATTTCAATAGTCCCTTAACTTTCCATTTAACTGGTGCACTAAGTTCTCTTTCATCTACATTATCCCATGGGAGCGCTAACTGAGCCATGTCATAAATCAAATTTTGAACTAATAATTGAAGCGAAAGCATGGGTAGAAACGGCAGAAAAGCGCTCGCCGCTAGAATCGTAAAGACATTTCCAAAATTGGAACTGATCGTCATCTTGATATATTTCATCATATTACTGAAAACGCGACGACCTTCAGTAACGCCTTGAGCAAGTACATTCAAACTTTTTTCCAGCAGAATAATGGAACTGGCATCTCTGGTAATATCGGCGGCTGTGTCAACAGAAATTCCTACGTCTGCCGTTCTTAATGCAGGCGCATCATTAATCCCATCACCCATAAAACCAACTGTATGTTTTTTACTTTGTAAAATTTCAATAATCCGCGATTTTTGTTGCGGATTTAATTTGGCAAATAAATGAACGTGATCTACTTTAGTTGTTAGTTCTTCGTCAGACATCTCTTCAATTTCTTTACCTAATAACCAATCGTCAACTGCAATTCCAACATCATTGCATACTTTTTTTGCAGCAATATCATTATCTCCAGTTAAAACTTTCACGACTACGCCATGTTGATGCAATGAATCGATAGCAGTTTTCGCTGTTTCCTTTGCTGGATCTAGAAAGCAGACAAACCCCAATAGTTCCATATCTTTTTCGTCATCAGTGGAATAAATAGCTTCTTCATGCACATCGGTTCGTATTGCCACAGTCAATACACGCATACCTTGTTCATTTAACTTACGGTTAAGTGCGCGCAATTCTTTTCTCAAATCTTCGTTCAAAGGAACTGTCTGATTTTGCCATCTAACAGCGGAGCAAGTTTCTTCCATTTCTTCGACGGCACCTTTAGTAAACATCAGTTGATGGTTGCCATCCACTTTTACTACTGCTGTTTGACGACGGCGAGCAAAATCAAAAGGAATCTCATCGATTTTTTCAATTTCTTTATAAGGTAAATGTTTATTGTTTTCATCATAATAATCGATCAGTGCACGATCCATAAGATTTTTCCAACCTGTTTGATAAAAAGCATTCATATAAGCAATATCAAGAACTTCACTATTTTCATCCCCAGAAGAATCCAGATGCTGTACCAATACTACACGATCCTCGGTAATGGTTCCGGTCTTATCCGTGCATAATACATCCATACCGCCTAAGTTTTGAATAGCTGGGAGCTCTTTTACGATCACTTTTTCTTTAGATAGTGTCATCGCGCCCTTTGCTAAATTCGTCGTCACAATCATAGGTAGCATTTCAGGTGTAAGACCTACTGCTACAGCGATGGCAAAGAAGAAAGCTTGTGTCCAGTCGCCTTTTGTCAATCCGTTTAATACAAATACAATAGGAAATAGAATAAAAACCATTCGTAACAATAATTTACTAATTTGCGTTAGGCCTTGATTAAATGCTGTGTTATTACGTTGTTTTGAAGCGTTTTGGGCAATGTCACCAAAAAAGGTATTTTGTCCTGTTTTTAAAATAATAGCTTTTGCCTGACCACTTAACACATCCGTTCCCATAAAAACCAAGTTGTCCATTTCAACAGCTGAATCTTTTTGGGCTTTTTCCTGATCAACTTCAGCAAATTTTTCTACCGGCATGGATTCTCCAGTCAAAGAAGATTGGTTGACGAACAAATCTTTCGTCCAAACTAGTACTGCATCAGCCGGAATCATATCGCCGGTTTCCAACGTCAGTAGGTCCCCTGGCACGACATTTTCCATCGGTATTTCATTTGTTTCAGCAACACGTGTGATCGCACAAGTATTTTCGATGAATTCTTTTAGCTCTATACTCGCTTTTTGTGAACGATATTCTTGCACAAAAGTAATCAATGTGCTCGCTAAAATCATGACTGCCATCACAATGCCAGCGTCTAAATCATTGGTAAGAAAAGATATTACCATTAGAAAAGCCAGCACAAAAACAAATGGATCGCGAAAAGCACGTAAGAAAATTTTCCATGCTGGTAGTGGCTTTTGCGCATTTACTCGATTTTCACCATACTCTTCTAGTCTTTTTTTAGCATCTTCTTCAGATAGACCTTTGTCAGACGTACGTAAAGTCATCATTATTTCTCTTTGTGAATATAAACCTAATTGTTTAATTTCTCTTTCTTTATTTTGTGGTGTTCTCATGTTCTCTCCTCCAAGCTCTTGCTAGGAGACGCTAACGATCCCCTAGCTATTTTTAGTTATTCTTTTAGTTTTACACTGGGGATCCTCCATTACTATCGCCTCTCTTTCTAAAACTCAAAAAAATTGAGTCATTGTTAAAGTGAAAGACGTCACCACAAAAAAACTGCGCATACTCAACAATGAGCGTGCACAGTAATATAAATAACTTATGAACTTATGGCCATCGTCGAGCTTTGACACTATACGTCGTAGACCACAAAAATGTCGTCAGCTACGTTATGGATGACCTTTTCGAGCATCCATGTTATACCAGCTAAGAGTCTCTCGATCCTTTCGCGGCAGCAGCTTATTTCCGTATAGGAGCCTCACCTAACAATTATTTAATTTTCTAACCACAGAGTAACGGATATAAAATTTTTCGTCAATAGAAAACTATTTCTTGCAGCCATAATGTAAGTTTCTTTAAACAATATGTTAAAAAAAGCGAATATTGCATGGTTGCAACTCTATTCTTTGTCAGAATAGAACACTTTCTTGTACAATCCTTTATCTGATAATAAATTGACAAGTCATTGACCTTAACTCTTATCAAATCAACCAAAACAGTATTTTACTTATCTTGAATAAAATACTCGCTAATCGCATCTAAAATATATTCACTAGCAAAACCATCACCATAAGGATTTTTAGCTTGTGCCATTGCCATATAAGCTTGTGGGTCGTTCAATAATTTTTTTGTCGAATGATAAACATCTTCTTCTTGAGTTCCAATTAACTTTAACGTGCCTGCATCGATTCCTTCGGGCCGCTCGGTTGTATCTCTTAAAACGAGTACCGGTACGCCCAATGAAGGAGCTTCTTCTTGCACACCGCCAGAGTCACTTAAAACTAAATAGCTATTGGCAATAAAGTTATGAAAATCGACCACATCTAAAGGTTCTATCAACCGAACATTATCTAAGTCAGCTAATTTTTCTTGAGCTAACTTGCGTACCTGTGGATTTTTATGCATAGGAAAAACAATAGAAACATCAGCAAACTCTTTAGCAATCCGTCTTAAAGCAGAGAACACTTGTGTCATTGGCTGACCCAAATTTTCCCGGCGATGCATAGTAAGTACCAATTGCCGCTGCCCATTTGGCGCTAATGAAGGCGCAGTATAGTCTTTTTTTACTGTAAATTTCATCGCGTCGATTGCTGTATTTCCGGTAATAATAATCGCCTTTTCAGGATGATTTTCAGCTAATAAATTCAGTTTACTTTGTTCAGTTGGAGCAAAAAATAAGTCTGCCAAGGCATCCGTCATTTGTCTATTCGCCTCTTCAGGAAATGGCGAATACTTATTCCAAGTTCTTAATCCAGCCTCTACATGCCCGATGCGCACTTGCTGATAAAAAGCTGCGGTAGCTGCTGCAAAGGTCGTGGTAGTATCTCCGTGAACAAGTACCATGTCTGGCTGCTCTTTTTGTAAGATGGGTTGTAAATCGAGTAAGACTTTTGTTGTAATATCAGTCAATGTTTGACCTTGAGCCATGATATCTAAGTCATAGTCCGGAGCAATATCAAAAATCTGCAGTACTTGATCTAACATATCCCGATGCTGAGCTGTAATCACTGTTTTGGGTAGAAAACGTTCATCTTGTTTTAATGCATTGACAACTGGTGCCATTTTGATTGCTTCTGGCCGCGTGCCAAATATGGACATTACTTTAATCGGCATCTCTTTCACCTCAGCATCATTTTATCAGACAAAGCAAAAACAAGCTATGCTTAAATGGTATCACCGTTAAAGATTGAATTTTTTACAATCGCATAATCTACGGTGCGAATGGAATCCAAGTCTTTACCACCAGCATAAGAGATAGAAGATTGTAAATCTTGTTGCATTTCAACCAAAGTATCTTTAAAAGATCCCTTATGAACAACCCAAATCTTTTTGCCTTCAACATTTTTCTTTTCACCCTTTTGAAACTCAGAAGCAGAGCCAAAGTATTCTTTATAAACAGTGCCATCTTCAACTTTTGTTTCACCAGGCGATTCTTCATGACCCGCAAATAACGAACCAATCATGACCATCGTTGCACCAAAACGTACGGATTTAGCTATATCACCATGGTTACGGATACCCCCATCAGCAATAATCGGTTTTCTAGCTGCTTTTGAACACCAATGTAAAGCAGCTAACTGCCAACCGCCTGTACCAAATCCAGTCTTTAATTTCGTGATGCAGACTTTTCCAGGACCAATCCCAACTTTTGTCGCATCTGCGCCTGCATTTTCTAATTCACGGACAGCTTCAGGCGTACCCACATTACCGGCGATAACAAAAGTATACGGCAGCTTCTTCTTGATATATTGAATCATTGCAATCACTGAGTTTGAATGGCCGTGTGCAATATCAATTGTGATATAATATGGAACCAAGTTTTCTTGTGCTAATTCATCAACAAAAGTGTATTCACCTTCTTTAACGCCCACACTAATTGACGTAATGAGTCCCTTTTTCTTCATTTTTTTTATAAATGGAATTCTTGCTTGTTCATCAAAACGATGCATAATATAAAAATAACCATTTTCTGCCAAAAATTCTGAAATAGTCTCATCTACGATCGTTTGCATATTCGCTGGCACTACTGGCATTTTAAATGTGTGTTTCCCTAAAGTAACGCTCGTATCGCATTCTGAGCGGCTGTCGACGATACATTTATTCGGTATTAATTGAATGTCCTCATAATCAAACACTTGCATATCAAACATCGATAACATCCTCTCGCTTCATTCGTTAATTTTTTCAAACCTCTAACAACTTAGCGTATATGAATAATTTTTGCAACTAAAGCTTAGCTTTTAGATAAATAAAACAGCCGATCGTTCGTTTATTACGAACAATCGACTGCTTTTTTATGGTAACTTATTTCCAGCTGCTAAATAAAGTTGATACCAATCTTTTCTGCTTAATTGGATTTCAGAAGCTTGAGCGATTTCTTCGATTCGTTGGATGTTCATCGTACCCGCAATCACTTGCATATTCGCTGGATGACGTAAAACCCAGGCTGAAGCAAGGCCGTTCGGTGTCGTGTTATATTTTTCAGCTAGCTCATCTAATTTTTGATTTAATTCTGGAAAACGAACATTGTCTATAAAGACTTCTTTAACAGAACTAGCTTGATAAGGTGACCATGCTTGAATTGTCATGTTTTCCAAACGAGAGAATTCTAAAATCTCACCATCACGAACGTTCGCTTGTTCTTCTTTCCGATTGACATATAAGCCTTCATCAATCATTCCCGTATGCATTAGACCAAATTGTAGCTGATTGGCCACTAATGGTTGTTTGACTACACTTTGCAGCAATTTGATTTGTGCTGGATTATGATTACTTACGCCAAAATGACGAACTTTTCCTTGAGTAGCTAGTTCATCAAAAGCGGCAGCTACTTCTTCAGGTTCCATCAATGTATCAGGACGATGTAAAAGCAAAGAATCCAGATAGTCGGTCTGCAAACGTTCTAAGCTGCTATTAACCGCTTCAATAATATGATTTTTCGAAAAATCATACATTTCACCTGGAACAATGCCACATTTTGATTGGATAAATAAATCTTCTCGTTTGATAGAAGTTTTGGCTAAATTTTTAGCAAAAATTTGTTCGCATTCACCTTTGCCATATATATCTGCATGATCAAAAAATGTAATTCCGTTATCAGCTGCCGTTTGAATCACTTGTGCCGGATCAGAAGCCGAGTTCATACGCATACAACCTAAAACCACACTTGGTACTTCAATACCGGTTGAACCAAATTTCACTTGTTTCATCTATATTTCCTCCTTTAATCGATGCCTACTCGTTTAAAAATTTCATCTACATGTTTTAAATGGTAGTGATAATCAAAAGCGTCATTCATTTCGTCTTCAGATAATACGTCTGTGATTTGTTCATCATTTTCCAACAAGGAACGAAAATCTATCTGTTCATCCCACGCTTCTGCCGTTTTTGGTTGAATTAAATCATAAGCTTCTTCCCTTGTCATTCCGTGGTCAATTAATTTTAATAGTACACGTTGACTATAAATGAGCCCAAAAGTCGCGCCCATATTTTTTTTCATATTTTCAGGTAATACCGTGAGATTATCTAAGATATTGTTAAATCTATTTAACATGTAATCCAGTAAAATCGTGGTATCCGGAATAATGATCCGTTCAGCTGAAGAATGAGAAATATCTCGTTCATGCCATAATGAAACATCTTCATATGCCGTAACCATATGTCCACGCATCACTCGCGCTAGACCTGCCATATTTTCAGAACCAATTGGATTTCTTTTATGCGGCATAGCTGAAGACCCTTTTTGTCCTGGAGCAAAAAATTCTTCCACTTCCCGCGTTTCAGATTTTTGTAAACTGCGAATTTCGGTTCCAAATTTTTCAATACTCGTCGCAACTAATGCCATACTAGCAATATATTCCGCATGCAAGTCACGCGGTAAAACTTGGGTGGAAATGTCTTGTGCACGTAGTCCTAATTTATCACAAACGTATTGCTCGACAAATGGTGGAATATTGGCAAAAGTTCCCACAGCACCACTAATTTTCCCAGCTTCTACTCCTTTAGCCGCGTGTTCAAAACGTTCGATTTGACGTTTTACTTCCGCATACCATAACGCAAGTTTTAAACCGAAAGTTGTTGGTTCAGCGTGAACACCGTGCGTTCTGCCCATCATTACCGTATATTTATAATCTTTCGCTTTTTTAGCAATTGTTTCCGCAAATTTTTCTAAGTCGTCTCGCAAAATTTCATTGGCTTGTTTCATTAAATAACCATAAGCTGTATCAACAACATCGGTAGAAGTCAGTCCATAGTGAATCCATTTTCTTTCTTCGCCCAATGATTCAGAAACGGCACGTGTAAAGCTGACCACATCATGTTTGGTTTGTGCTTCAATTTCTTGAATTCGTGAAATATCAAATGTGGCGTTAGCTTTAATTTTTTCCACATCTTTTTGTGGAATCTCGCCTAGTTCCGCCCAAGCTTCGTCGGCTAGAATTTCGGTCTCAAGCCAAGCGTTATAACGGTTTTCATCCGACCATATTTTTCCCATCTCTTTGCGTGTATAACGTGCTAACATGTTTTTCTCCTTCTAGTTACAAATTCGTTGCGTCAATTTCATTTAAAACTGTTTCTGGCGTAGCTGTTGGAATAGTGATATGTCCCATTTTTCGGTTATTCACTGTTCTTTTTTTACCGTAATAATAAAAATTCCAATCCGACTTTTCTGGAATTAATCTTACGCTGGTATTTAAAGCTTCCCCTAAAATATTGACCGTTACCGCTTTACTAAATAACTGGACCTCTCCTAAAGGCCAGCCGCAAATTCCTCGAATATGGGCATCAAATTGACTCATACTACAAACATCAATCGAATAGTTTCCAGTACTATGAGGCCGTGGTGTCAATTTAGTCACATAAATACTCCCTGATTCAGTTAGCCCCATTTCAATTGCCAAGATTCCTTGCAAAGCCAAAGTTTCGCCAATTTGTAATCCAATACGTTTTACTTCTTCAGCTACGTCACCGGCTACATCAGCTCCTGCAATGGTTTCAAATAAAATTGTGTCACGATGAATATTTTCTACCACAGGAAACGTCGTATATTCTTGACCGTTTCCCGCAACGAGGACCGATAATTCCTTTTCATAGGGAATCAATGCTTCCAACACGCAAGTCCCTTCTCTAAGCAAACTCATTGAAGGAGCTAAATCAGACATCGTATGTAAAATATATTGTTGATCCATATCACGTGTGGTTTTTAACACACAGGGAAAGCCAATACTATCAATTGCTTCTTGAATATCAGTAGGACTAATAATCGTTTCATAAGGCGGGATAACAATATTATTTGTCTCTAAAAACGATTTTTCCAGCAATCGGTCTTGAGTGATTGCTAATAAATCGGTACCTTGAGGAACGTTAGCTGAATCAATCACAGCATTTAAACTTTCGACTCCGATTTTACTTGTTTCATAAGTGATAATATCACTTCGTTTTGCTAGTGCTTCTAAGGCAAGCACATCATCGCAGTCAGCAATAATATGCCAGTCAGCTACTTGAGCTGTTGGACAATCACCTGCTGGATCCAAAACACCAACATGAAACCCCATATTTTTTGCACTGATTGTCATCATTTTGCCTAGCTGCCCACCGCCGACAATCCCAATTGTTCCACCTGGCATCAAAGGTCTGACCAAGTTGATCCCTACTTTCCATAATTGATTCGCTTCTACTTTTAAATGATACATTGAAAATCAGATAGCCGCAAGGGTTCTTCCAGTAGTTAAGAAAAAATTTTTATCTGAAAATAAAAAAACTAGCATAAAAGGATTCAGCAATGATAATTTTTACGAGCAGCTGCTAAATTTTGGTATTTATTGCTTTCTTAACCATAAATAACCAGCTAAACATCATCTCTGCTTAGCTGGTTAGGCAAAATTTCTTCTTACCATAAAAGATTTGTCATTTAAAACTATGCATCCGCTTGTTTAAATGAGACTTTACCGTTTTCTAAGGACTCGATTCGAGCAAGTGAAACAACAGGGACACCCATGTCTTCTAACAATTCTCTTCCCATTTGAAAACCTTTTTCAATTACAATACCAATTCCTTCAACTTGCGCGCCGGCTTGTTGGCACAATTCAATTAATCCTTTAGCTGCTTGTCCATTAGCTAAAAAATCATCTACAATCAATACGCGATCTTGTTCATTTAAAAATTTTCGCGAAATAGAGATTGTACTTGTGACTTGTTTAGTAAAAGAATAAACAGAACTGGTCAGCAGTTCTTCATCCATCGTCAAACTTTTAGCTTTACGAGCAAAAATCATAGGGGCGTTTAAACTTTGCGCCGCGTATATCGCAGGCGCGATACCAGAAGCTTCAATGGTAACTACTTTTGTTATTTTCTTTTCAGCAAAAACTTCTGCTAACCGAGCACCAATATGTTCCATTAAAACAGGATCCACTTGGTGAGTGATAAAACGATCGACTTTTAAAACGCCATCAGATAAAACATTTCCATCTTCTTGTATGCGACGAACCAATTCTTCCATTTTTACTCTCCTTTTTTTCGATTAAAAAAAGCACCTTTTTTGAACGAGGCAAAAAAGTGTGCAAAGAGGCACATTTTTTACTTATAGTCCAATATTTACGGTATCGGGTAGAAACAGCCGACCAATTACGACTATATATAAGCGTGAAGTACTTACCAACATTATGCCTGTGGACAGGACAAATTACAAGTACTGCTAAACTATTTTCTGGTAAAATCTAAAAAAATAATAGAACATTTGATTTTATTATGAATTCATTTCGACAAAAAGCACCGTCTTTGCTTTTTATCTCTACAAGCAAAAACGGTGTTTTTAATTCTAGGGACTACTCGAATGATTCAATTAGTCTTTTATCTGCCAAGCTCAGAGGCTTCTTCGTTTTTAGCAAGGGTTTGGATTGGCCACTGGTCATTTAATAACTGACTATTCGGTTCAAGAGAAGATTTTTGTTTAAGTCCAGTCATCCAGAATACCCAGAGTATGCCTAGTGACAAAACAGCTCCTAGAATATAAGAAAGTGGTGTGAGCCCCATTTGTAAGCCGATCGGTTCACTGAGGATATAAACTATACAAGCATATAACATGAAACTTCCTGGAACCAACGTCACAAAATAATTTCTTCCTTTTAAAAAGAGATAACGAGTGGATACTAGCAAAGCAATGACGGCAGTTACTTGGTTGGCCCAGTTAAAATAGCGCCATAAAATGTTGAAGTCAATTTGCGTAAGGACAAAAGAAATAAGAAATAGTGGGATCGCAACCAGTAAAATCTTTTTGATTTTATCTTGCTTCATTCCAATGTAATCAGCTAAAATAGTCCGGCAACTTCTGAATGCCGACAAACCTGAAGATATTGGCAACACAATCACACCAACAATTGCCACCATACCAAAAACATTTCCTAGCAACATAATTGAAACTTCATTTACAACAGCAGAAGGCGTACCAGCATTGATCATACCACTTAATGTTTGTCCGTCAAACAATGTCATGGAAGCTGCTGCCCAGATCATGGCGATCACTCCTTCACCCACCATCATACCGTAAAAAGTAAAACGTCCTTCTCGTTCATTCTCAGTGGTTCGTGAAACCATAGGTGCCTGTGTCGCATGAAATCCAGACAAAGCGCCACATGAAATCGTAAAGAACAGAGCTGGGAAAATAGCTGTTCCTTCTGGGTTAAAATTACGCAATGTTTGTGGAGTCAGATTAGGAATACTGTAACCGCTAAATAATAAGCTTCCACCTATCGCAATAGTACTGATAATCAAAATAGCACCAAAAATAGGGTATACCTTACCCAATGCCTTATCAATCGGCAAAACTGTTGAAATCAAATAATAGATGAATATAAGTACGGTAATGATGCCAACTGTCATCCAACTTGGCGTGATACTTGAAATGAGGTTTGCAGGTGAGGTAACAAAAACCGTTGCTACAAGTAATAAAAGCAGCATTGCGAATATATTCACGATATGTTTGACTGGCTTGCCTAAATACTTACTAGCTAACTCTGGTAAATGTGCACCATTATTCCGTAATGAAATCATCCCTAACATATAATCGTGTACGCCACCAGCAAAAATACATCCCAATACAATCCATAAATAGGCAACCGGACCATAAAGAGCGCCCATAATCGGACCAAAAATAGGGCCTGTTCCTGCAATATTTAATAATTCAATAATTGCATTTTTAGATTTTGACATAGGTACGAAATCATAACCATCTTGTAACGCCTTGGCTGGAGTTACACGGTCAGGTTTGATTTGAAAGTTCTTTTCTATATAAGAACCATAAAATACGTAACCAAGAATTAATAACCCTATTCCACCTAATAATGTTATCATTTGTTTCCCTCCTTGTTTGTTTCATAAGTTAATTATAAATAATGAAAGAGAAAATAAATCGTTTTCATTTTGAAATAGCAAAAAAACAAGCTGACATGCATGCCCGTTTTTCCCAAATGCATCTTAATTGTTTTTCATTACACAAATAAAAATTAAATCATAAGCCTACTTTTTCTTTAAACCTTTTTATATAAGAACGACTTACTGGAACTTTTAATCCGTCTGCAATTGTCAATTGGTAGGTATGATTAAACCAAGGTTGAATTTCTTTAATCGCATCTATTTTAACGATGAAAGAACGATGGACACGCATAAAAGCTTGTTGACCCAATTTTTGTTCCCAATAAGTCAAGGGCACTTGCGTATGGTATACCTTTTCCTTGGTATACACCTTTGTTTCGCCTTTTGAAACCTCCATTGCCAAAATATCAGACATATTTACCATAATAATTCGATCTTGATCCTGGATGGGAACGCTCTTTCTTACTAAAGACTGTGTTTCTTCCTGCAATGCATTATCGTCATTAGAACGAGCCTGGACTCGTCGCACCGCTTCTTGTACTCGTTCTAATTCAAACGGTTTTAGAATATAGTCTCTAGCATTTTTTTCGAAAGCTTCAATCGCGTATTCATCATAGGCTGTGGCAAAAACAAATTCTGGAGGATGAGGCATCTTGGCGATTTTGTCTGCTAAATCTAAACCTGACTCATTTGTCAATTGAATATCTAAAAATGCTAGGTCAATGGACTCAGTAAGTAGAATTTCCAAAGCTTCTTGAATAGTACTGGCTTCAATAATTAAAGAAACTCCTTCACATTGATTCAACAAATATTTTAATTCATTACGAGCTAACGCTTCATCATCTACTATTAAAACATCCATTCAATCACTCTCCTTTTTTATAGGGATGAAACAAGATATACAGGTTCCTTCATTGGTTGAGTCAAAAGAAAGCATTGCTTCTTCTCCAAACAAACTTTCTAGCCGCCGGTTTAAGTTCTCTAAAGCAGAACCTGTTCCTTTATTTGAAGGGACAACTTCTTTCCCTACTCGTTTTGCAATATCCGCAGGCAAACCTACCCCATTATCTTCTACCTGGATAAGTGCTTGGTTTTCTTTTTCTACAATCCGTATCCAAACATGATTATTTTCTTGTCGGGTGTCAAAAGCATGTTTAAAAGCATTTTCAACTAAAATTTGTACTATAAATGGTGGAACAGCGATTGTTTTTAGCTTTTCTTCTACAGAAAAATGAATGGTAAAGCGCCCAGGAAATCGCGCTTGTTCTAAAAGCTGATAAGCTTTTACTTGTTCAAGTTCTTTTTCAAGAGAGATCAGATTTTTACGAGCTCCCTGTAGATTTGAGCGGAAGAACTGGCTTAAGCGGAGCAATAATTTTCTCGCCTGTTCACTATCCACACGTATCAATGCCGAGATAGTATTAATCGCATTAAAAAAGAAATGCGGATTCACTTGTGCTTGCAGCGATTTGATCTCAGCATCTTGGAGGAGCCTGGCATGCACTTCTGCTTCGCCTAGTTCAATTTGACTGGAAAAAATATTTCCCAACCCTTCAGCTAACTGTCGTTCAACAAATGTTAGTTCATCAGCATTAGTAAAATACAACTTCAACGTACCAATGACCCCTTTTGTAGTCTTTAAAGGAATCACAATCGCCGCTTCAAGTGGACAACCTGGCACGTCACAACCAATTTCTTCATGAGAGTGCGCTTCTTTGACTTCTCCGGTATGTAACACATCATGTGACAAATCCGTAATTATTTCATGAGAAGGTCGATGATGATCGCTTCCCGACCCAACATGCGTGAGGATCTGTTCTTTATCAGTGATACTTACAGCAGAAACTTTCATAAATTTCTTAATGATTTCAGCAGCTTTCTTACAAGATTGTTCAGCTAAACCTGCACGGAAATAAGGAAGCGTTGCATTAGCTAGCTTTAAAACATCATGTGTTTGTATCGCTCGTGCTTGCATTTCTTGCTTTTGAGCAGCATGAATAATGGACAAAAAAACTGCTACACCCAAGCTATTAATTAGTGTCATAGGTAGAATAATAAATTGAACTAACTGCCAAGCCTCTGGCAATGAACTGCTAAACAAAAGAATACAAGCCATCTGAATCATTTCCACTACAGCTCCCATTATGCCGCCTTGGATCGGTGAAGGAAAACTTTCTTTTTTTATAAACTTTTGTCCGTATAACCCGGCAACGAGTCCAATCAATAAAGAAGAAAATACATAGACCTGCGGATCAATACCTCCTTGGCTGAAACGAATAATCCCTGAAATTACGCCAACCGAAATGCCGACAATAGGTCCACCAACTAATCCAGATATTCCAATAGTCAGCGTACGAGTATTTGCCAGCGAAGCCTCATCAGAAAGCGCTGTTAATGAAGCGTTTGAAATAATCTGCCCTGGTAAAATTTCAACACCGTTAAAATTGGAAATGGTCGCAAACAAAGCGAAAATCAGAACCAATAGCCCTTGTGTTGACCACTTTCTACGATAAGCCAATCTTTGTTTAAAGACTGAGATGTTCAACAGCAAATAAGCAATTAAAATAATGAGCCCTACACGTTCGAGCAATAAAATAAATAATGAAACCATTTTTCTCTCCTTTTTACTCTTTCAACTATCTTTAATTATAGTGCTTCAGGATAGTCACGTCCATGTTAGTTTAGGCTTTTAGCCTAATTTATTGATTAAAATTGAAAACCGAGCAAATGTTTCACTACAAACTTGTAAACAATCTATTTTTTATTTATAACATTTGTCAAAAAATAATTTCTAGCAGACTTTTTCGCCTAATAAAAATAGCTCGCCAACCTCTAAAATACTAAAAAACACCTTTTTGTATAAAACAAAAAAGTGTTTATCAACTGTTTATTAACTACAATATCAATGCAACTCTTTATATTTATCAAGCTCTTGTTGCCGATAAAGGTCCATTTTTTTACTAAACAGCTCGCCATTAGAAGGCGGCGTATAAGTAATCGCATTGGCACCAGCTTGTATTGTTGCACGAATACTCTTATCAGTGGGACCGCCAGTAGCAATAATAGGTAGTTCTGGGTACATTTTACGAAAATAAGCCACAACTTCAGGTGTTTCTTCACCTGCGCTAATATTGATGATTTTCACACCGTACTCCAATTTTTCTTCAATTAACGAATAGGCACTTGTGACCGTGCTAATAACTGGAATATCAACTACTTTACCTACTTCCCGGACTGTCTCAACAGGTGTTGGTCCATTTAAAACTACGCCAATTGAACCTTGTGCCTCAGCAAAAAGGCTCATATAAATCGCTCTAGAACCTTGCGTCAAGCCCCCACCTACCCCGGAAAAAACTGGGATATCAGCTGCTTCAATAATGCTTTTGGTAATCGCCGGATGCGGTGTAAATGGATAAACCGCAATAACGGCATTAGCGTTGGTATTGCGAATGATCGCAATATCTGTAGTATAAATGATTGAGCGGATTTTTTTACCGAAAATGATAATACCACTTGCTTCTTGGATCGCTTCAGGTACTTTGACGATATCTTTTCTTAATTCGGTAGTGATATTTGGTATAAATTGATCACTCATTTTAAATCAGCTCCTCTAATCATATTGATCTAACTGATAATTTTCAATAACCTCTTTTACTTTATCTGCATAGCCAGGGTCAGTTGCATAACCTGCTTCTTGTAATGCTTCTGCAGCTTGTTCATAATTTTGTGCGGTTAACACCTCTTCATATTTTTGCGGATTCCAATCAACGCCATTTACAAATAGCATCGTATGGTCATCCATAGATTCTTCCCAAGAGTTATAGACACGGAAATCACCTTTAATTGTTATCCACTGTTCGTTTACGTATTCTTTGGTTTCAAGGTTTACTTTATCTTGATCACCATAAGCCTTGATACCAAACAAGTTATTGTATTCATGCGCTAATTGGCTAGTCCCCCAATTGGATTCAAGGATGGCTTGACCAATAATCACACTAGGAAGTATTCCATAACCTTCTTGTAATTCTTCCGCATGCGGAAGTAGGCGGTCAATAAATTCTTGTTTAGTCATATTTTCATCTTCCTGGCGTGCAAGCGGGCTATTGTTGCCTACAGGATCAGTTAAACTCATCAAAGAAAAGACAAATCCTACTAAAATCAAGAGAAAGCCGACAATGATTGCGGGCATCTTCAGTTGTTTTTTCTTTTTTCTTGCCATATACATCCTACTTTTCATTTAATTGATCGAGGAATTCTTCCAACGTTAACTCGTGTTTTTCCATATATTTGGCATTTTCTTTTCCAACATAGCGAAAATGCCAAGGTTCATAATTAATCTTAGTATTTTCTTCTTTACCTTTTGGATAGCGTAGAATAAAACCATAATCACTTGCGTGTTCAGCTAACCATTTTGCGCTATCTTCCTTACCAAAATCTGCTTCTAAAATATTTTGTGGGTTAGATTGTTGCCAATTCTCATCTACAATATCCAAAGCTAAACCTGTGTGGTGTTCGCTATGCCCTGGTTCAGTCGATGTTTCTTTTGTTTTCTTCTTTGCTTGTTTTTCATCCATTCCTTGGTTTTCATATTGGGCAACGCGTCCGTCAAAAACTTGCTCTTGGTAATTTACCGAACGGTAGGCAGAAATGATTACTAAAGGATACCCAGCTTTTTGAGCGGCTTCACTGAGCTGTTCATAAGGTTCTACCACGCGCTTATCTAATTGCATATTTGTATTTGGGATATATGAAAGTTGTTCACTAGAGATCTCTTTTTCCAAAGGATTATCCGGGCCAACCAGAACCAGCGACCAATCCTTAGATGAGACATCGGGTAGCTCGTCCTGTGCTTTTGGTTTTTCTTCAGAATCTGTTGCTGTTTTTTCAGCAACCACTTCTTGCTTATCGGGGTCTTCCACTTTTTTGGTTACAAATCGATTAATACTAACAATCAAGCCGATTCCAACAATACCTAACAAAATAATTTTTAAATGGCGCTTCAAAAGAATCAGTCACCTCCTTGTCATGAATTATACGTTTCTTCCAATTTATCATTGACCCAGTCTAACAAAGCAACTTGTTCATTATCAATTTGTTGTTGAATATAAGCAGGCAAACGGAAATTCAAAATATCATCAAAGCCCCACTCTCCATAATCAATAGAAACTCGCATATCTAAGTATTGGCCTGCATCATTTTCCTCTTTTTTATCGAGAATTTCTACCGTCGCAAGACCGATATTTAACCACTGTCTAGCAATTTTAGTCTTCATGCGTCGAAACTCAGCTACCGCAATTGTTCGTTTTTCTGGATATATAATCGTTTGACGCAACACCTTTTGCAACAACGTCCATTCATAATCGCTAAAAAGATTTTTTATCTTTTGCATTTCTTCTGGCGATAAGTTACTAAAGCCCTTCTTCCAGTTTTCCCAGCTTTGAGGCGAAACCCCTAAACGATCTCGATAAAACGCCGCTTCAGAACCAAAGTTTTCAATAATTGTACTAATAATTAAATCAATATATACATCATTCATTGTGCATTCCTCCAATTCCTATTTTACTGAAAACATTGCATAAATAAAAACTTTTGGTACCAACCTTTAGTCATTTTTATGTTCTATCTGTTATACTAGATAGAGATAAAAAATCATTGCTAATTAAGGAGAGAGATAACATGCGAAATTACCAATGGGGAATCATAGGAACCGGTGACATCGCCCACCAATTTGTCAGCCAATTCAAAAATAACCAAAGCAGCATTTCAGGCGTTGCTGCCAGAAATTTTGAAAAAACAAAAGCCTTCGCACAAGAGTACTCCATCCCGTCTGCTTATGAAACCGTTGAAGAGTTGCTAGACAACCCGGAAATCGACATGGTTTACGTTGCAGTTCCTAATAATATTCATCATTACTATATCACAAAATCCTTACAAAAAGGAAAGCACGTTTTGTGTGGTATGTGTCAAATTTTTTGAGGTCGAATAAAAAATGACCTTTGGGACAGACACTTTTGTATTTTTTTACCTCACGTTCGTTCGGTTAGACCTCATGATATCTAACAAAAACAAGTTTTTATTAGATATAATTCGGTGTCGTTATTAATTGCTCCAACCCTTTGGCGAATTGGCCTAAGGGCGCACTTTTGGCTTTTCCTTCGCCGATTTGCCCCTTCAAGGCCCCTTCATGCGTTTGAAAGTTAGGCTTTTTCTGTACCCAACGTTTCATGGCTTTCCAACGCTTTTCCTGGGCGACCACGTCGTTAGGAAGAGCTTCATATTGGTTCAACCAACCATCAAATTCTTGGTTTCTTAAACTATCAATGACACGAATCATGGCCTGCGCGCCCGTTTTTGTCCACAACCGTCCTTGGCGCTTCATCCGGTAGGTCATCTTCCGATGGGTGCTTTCGATTGTGCCAATACAAGCTTTGGAATCCATGATCCCTCGGGCTTTCCGAGGTTTTAAATACGGCCAATTTCTTTGAAGATAATGATGGAGTAAGCGTAATTGTTCCAAGGTTTCAGCTTCCTTTTCTTCGATCAAACTTTCCGAGGTATCTAAGACAAGCTGGACCTCTGGCCAATGATAATGTTGAATCGCCTGGATCATCCGATTTTGAAGTTGTGGGACAAAAGACAGGCGTTCTTTGATTTTCCGATGGACATGATACCGATCACGAAAGTGTTCATGACGTAAACAGCCTAAGGAAAGTTCATCAAACACGGCTTTTTCATAGCCTGAACCCCCATCACTATTGGAAACGACAACGGTATTTGTTAGATCATAATGCGCTTGAATATAGTTCATTATTTCTTTTTGCGCTTGTTGTCGGTTAAGATGACTGACAAAGTGCGGGGCGATCATTTCCGTGCGATTCCCGACTTTCTGGCTCCCTTCACATACTTGAAAACGATGGATTTCTAGCGACTGCTTCTTCTGACCGCCAATCTTCACTCCGTCGCCTTCTAAATATAAATAGGGCACTTTTTTCTTAGAAATGATCCCGTCGTAGCGACTTTCATGAGTACTTCGCGTCTGAATCAGTTCCCCGGTTTTGACCACCAGTTGTTGCACATTTTGGTGGCTCATACGCCAAGAAGTCAAACAATCAATCGCTTGGGAAACGTGACGATAGACCATGATGGACCCCAATTGAGAAACGTTGCGTAGCACAAGAGAACTATAACGGAAGCTCTTTCGAATCCCTAGAAATTCATCCAAAGGATAACGAATTTCATTGGCTTGATTTTTCATTCGGCGGCGAACATAGGTCACGGTGCCAAATAAAAAAGTCACCGTTCGTTCACTTTTACGATCCACTTGAAAGCCTTCCTTCTTGCATTGGGTCGAAACTTCTTCATCGAGAATTTGAAAAGCAAGTTGTGTTATCGTCGCTAGGAGTTGGGCAAAAAAGACCATCATGGCTTTTTCCCTTGCTAAAAAATTCGTTTCCTTCTTCATTACTTCAACTAAATCTGTTACAATAGATTCCATAAGAAACCGCCTTTATTCATTAGTGCCTGTAAGCCCAATGAATAGAGTAACGGTTTCTTTTTTATTCGTCTAGGGATAACCTCAATAAATTTTACACTTAGTTTTGTGTGAAAAAGCAATCACGATGACTAGTGCTGAGTTACAAGAAGAAATCGCCTTAGCTAAAGAAAATAATTTAGTCTTACAAGAAGCAATGACCATTTTCAATATGCCATTATATCAAAAATTAAAAGAAATCGCAGAGTCCGGTGAACTTGGCCAATTAAAAATGATTCAAGCGCCTTTTGGTAGTTATAAAGAACCTGATCCTACCAATCGTTTCTTTAACCCAGACTTAGCTGGAGGCGCATTATTAGATATTGGTACCTATGCTGTCTCATTTGCACGCTTTTTCTTAACTTCTACGCCCACTGTTTTATTCAGCGAAATGATTCCTTTTGAAACAGGTGTCGACGAAGAGTCTATTACCATTTTGAAAAATGACCGTAATGAATTAGCTTCTGTCAACCTTTCATTCCAAGCAAAAATGCCCAAAAAAGGCATCGTTGCTTACGAAAAGGGCTATATCACAATAAACGAATATCCCCGTGCAGATCAAGCTGAAATTACCTATCGAACAGGCGAAACGCAAGTAATAGAAGCTGGCGACACTAAAGACGCGCTTAATTATGAAATACAAAATATGATCGCTACAATTGAAGGAAACGAAAATACGACGCTTCCTCTAACAACGGACGTGATTCAAATTTTGGATGAAATGCGTGGTTTTTGGGATGCCTAATAACACCGAGCTCCAAGAAAATTCTTGGAGCTTCTCGTTTTTTGTCATTTTTTATTCACTATTACCTTTTAAAACCTTTTATTTGCCTAAGACTAGAAAAAATACACAAAATTGGGTACAATATTTCTGTAAGGAGGAGTACCATGCATGTCGGTCGGTTTAGGCTTGGAATGAGAACATTCAAAACGGCTTTATCCGTTGTGTTATGTGTTTTGCTTTTTCACGTACTTGGTCGAGATAATCCGTTGATTGCAACAATCACAGCTGTTGTTTCTTTGCGTCAAGATATGACATCAACTGTTAGCATAGGAAAAGAACGTATTTTAGGCAATACAGTGGGCAGTATTGCTGCTATGATTTATCTTTTGGTGCAACATTTTTTACCACAAACATTGTTTTTACAATTAATCCTGTTGCCGGTATTAGTCGCTTTAGTAATTATTTTCCTAGACGGAATTGACAACAATTCCGGCATCATTACCGGCATTGCTACTTTTATTTTAATCACTTTAAGTACTCCTCAAGGTGAATCAGTTATTGTAGCCCTCGATCGAATTGTCGATACCTTTATTGGGGTTGGCGTTGCCATCTTTTTAAATACTATTCTACGACCCCCTGAGATTGAAAAAGAAAAAGAAATCGAAAGCGACTTAACTGAACTAAAAGGCAAAGAGCAGGATTTGCAAGAGACATTAGCGAAAGTTCATGAGAAAATTAAAGATAAAAAAGATGAGAAGTGAACGGATTAATAACGTTCACTTTTCATCTTTTTTATCTAATGGCTAAGCATGGTATCTTTCCTGACCATCTAAATACGTGGCAGCTAATGTCATATCTGGATTCAAAACAATAAAATCAGCTGCACGATCCTTTCTGATCTTTCCGCACGTATCATCAATATTAGAACTAACTGCTGGAACTAAGCTGCCCATCATAACGGCTTGCTCTGGAGTAGCAATGTTCCAATCAACTACATTTTTAACGCCTTCTTTTAGCTGTAAAATACTTCCAGCTAAATTGCCTTCTTGCATTCTAGCCGTACCATCTTTAACTACCACTGGAAATTCACCTAAAACATAATCACCATCCGGCATACCACCTGCCATCATACAGTCCGTAATTAAAGCAACATGGTCATGACCCACTTTTTGCACCGCAAGATCTGCCGCTTTAGGATGAACATGATAACCATCACAGATCAATTCAGCATACACATCATGCAATGTTAACAAAGCGCCCACCATACCAGGTTCGCGATGATTCAAGCCACTCATCCCGTTGTAAGCATGAACGAATACACTACCACCTGCTTCGACTGCCGCTGAAGCTTGTTGGAAAGTAGCATCGCTATGTCCCAAAGATACGACAACGCCTTCATCACTGACTTGTTTAACAAACGCTTCTACGCCTGTTCTTTCTGGGGCCAATGCAATTTTTTTGATAATACCTCCAGAAGCTTCTTGCCACTCATGAAATGTATCAATATCCGGATCACTAAAGTAAGAAGGATTTTGCGCTCCTTTATGTTCTTCCGTAAAGAAGGGACCTTCAAAATAAATGCCTTGAATCTTAGCGCCTGTCACCTTATCTTTTACTTCACCTAACATCTGCGCTACATCTTTTAAATGTTCTTTACTTGACGTCAAAGTTGTCGGTAAGAAAGAAGTTACACCGCAAGAAAGTAACCCTTCTGACATTTCATTGATACCTTGCGCATCATTATCCATGACATCATGATTTTTGAACCCATGAATATGCGTATCTACTAACCCCGGCGCAATCCATTTTCCACTTTGATCAATAACGGTAACTTCTTCATCTGGAAGGGACTGATAATAATGACCAAATTTCCCGTCAATAATTTCTAAATAACCTTTGTTTTCAACATGAGACTCTAAGAAAAATTTATCTGCAGCCACAAATTTTCGCATTTTGTTCTCTCCTTGTCTTTACTTTTTTCTACACTTAACCTACTCTAATTTAATAGGAAAGTCAAGAAAGGTCTACACCGCTTTTTTACATATAAAATAACTCTTGCATCACATAAAAAATAATAGTATAGTCAGGCAAAAGGGCTAAGAAGGATTTGCCTACCCGTCCTTTTAAAATCAAGTATAAAAGTATCCGTGCTATATTTTTGCTTGACTTAACTCAATTAGATAGGAGCCGACATCATGGAAGAAAACACTACGGTAACATTTAAGTGGGAAAATACCACGCTATCTGGTCGCATCGAAAAGGAATATGAAAATTCATTTTTGGTCGAAATTGATAATCCAACTAAAGAGATCGCAGACAGTTATAACGGTCGAATGGTTGTTAGTAAAAAAGATTGTAAAGTAGAAGAAAAAAATTAAATTTTAAAACACTGTGCCTTTACATATTTCAAGATATGTAAAGGCACAGTGTTTTATTTATTTTTGTCTATAATTTGCTAAAAATCCGCTCATTTTATCCATCGTTAATTTTAAATCATCTAGATTTGGTAAATAAACAATCCGAAAATGATCTGGTTGTTGCCAATTAAAACCACCGCCATGGACTAATAAAACGTGGTATTCATGTAGAAAGTCCAAGACAAATTGTTCATCATTGACAATATTGAAACGCTTCGTATCAATTTTTGGAAAAATATAAAAAGCCGCTTTAGGTTTAACTGCTGAGAGTCCTTCAATATTATTGATAGCGTTGTAAATATACTCACGTTGTTCATAGATACGTCCACCTGGTAACAATAATTCATCAACACTTTGATAACCACCCAGTACTGTTTGAATAACTTGCTGTGACAAGACATTGGAACATAAACGCATAGATGAAAGCATATTCAAACCTTCAATATAGTCTTTAATATGAGATTTATCTCCGCTTATCACCATCCAGCCCACACGAAAACCAGCTATACGATGTGATTTAGACAATCCACTGAACGTCACTACTGGACGATCCGGCGCTAATGTCGCAATCGGAATATGAGTATATTCATCCATTATCAAGCGATCATAAATTTCATCAGAAAAGATAATCAAGTCAAATTCTCTGGCAATCTTAACGACGCCTTCCAAAATTTCTTTAGGATAAACTGCTCCAGTTGGATTATTAGGGTTAATCAAAACAATTGCTTTCGTTTTGCTAGTTATCTTAGAACGAATATCGTCCAAATCAGGATTCCATTCACTGGCTTCATCACAAATATAATGAACTGGCTTGCCTCCTGCTAATGACACAGAGGCCGTCCATAACGGATAGTCTGGCATAGGAATAAGTACTTCATCCCCATTATTACAAAGACCTTGCATCGACATCGTAATCAATTCACTGACGCCATTTCCAGTATAAATATCGTTAATTGAAACCTCAGGAAAATCACGCAATTGACAATACTGTTCAATTGCTTTCCTAGCTGAAAAGACCCCCTTTGAATCAGAATAGCCTTCTGATTCCCGCACGTTCATAATTAAATCACGAACCACTTCATTTGGGGCTTCAAACCCAAATGTTGCAGGATTACCAGTATTCAATTTTAAAATACTGACTCCTTCTTCTTGCATGCGATCTGCTTCTGCTACGACTGGGCCGCGAACATCATAACTGACCCCTTCAAGTTTGCCGGATTTTTCAAAATCTCTCATAAGCTTTCCTCTTTCCGAAAATCTTTCGTTGATAACAAAAGATAGAATAAGACTTCAAGTTTTTATTATAGCAAAATTTTTTTTAAAAACGTAGTATGATAACTTAATTTTAAATGATTTGTATCTTTTAAGCGTTGAATTAGAGTGAAAAACTTTAAAAAATCGAAGTTTGAGTTCGCCCAGTATTCCTCAACTTTTAAATCTCTTGAGTTTTTCACTGCTCAGATTTTACTACTATTTTTTAATTGTAAAAAAGCAGGTAGGAAAAATTTTCCTCGCCTGCTCTATCTAATCTTTATGCGGATGGTGGGAGTCGAACCCACACGAGCAATGTGCTCACAAGATCCTTAATCTTGCTTGTCTACCAATTCCAACACATCCGCAAACTGACAAAGACTATTATATCAATGTTTGTAGCTTTGTCAATAAGAATTGGGAAACATACTTTATAAATTAATCCTCTTCCCGAAAATATCCATTTTCCTCTAAATCATTAGTATCTTCTTCAATCATTCCTTTAAGTGAACGATTTAGTATTCCTTGTTTTCTTTTTTTTGTTCTTTCTTGATTGCCTTCAGATAAATCTTCTCGATCAAACTTATGTATGCGCAATCCATTATCTTTTTCTTCTTGTGATGAAGCGAAATCTGTATCGAACATCAGGTAATCATCAGAAGGTTTTTTTAAGGAACGCAAAAGTTCTCTTTCTGAATTTTTCTTTTCTTTTTCATCAGCGTTCATAGATGCTGGCACATATTTAGGCGCGAAATAAGAGCGTCTGGCTTTATCCCCTTTTAATGGTTCTGCAGGACGTTTTACTTTAGCCGCTGTATATTTACGCGTATCGCTCAAAGAAAGGTTTTTCCCTCCAGTATCTCGATCAGTAGAATAATCTGGCAGATGCTTTCTATGTTCTTTTAATTCGTTCTGTTCTGGGATAGTTAGCCCTGTTTTTTCTTGGCTAACTTTTTTAGAACGCCGTAAACCACGTTTTTTCTTATTTTCTTTCAATACTCTCTTGGTTAAAGGCGCATCGTTTTCCTCTGTTAAGATCCAATTTTCATCGTTTGAATATGGTGGATGCTTTTTTTCAGTTTGCAATTTGACACCTGTTTCATCAGAGAAAACAGGGAAACGAACGTTTCTTCTTTTTATTTGGTCAATACCTTCCATGATAGTCATTCCCTTATTCATATTTTCTTAATCATACCACAAAAAAAGTTCGCATAACAGAATGCTAGTCTCCTTGTTTAATATAAATATCAGTGAAGAACAATTTTCACGCTTCCACTGTTTTTAAGCACAATAGAAAATTAAAAACGATGCGCTAAAAAGAAAATAAGCCCGTAAGAATGGCAAACTAACGAGGTTAATTATAAATTTTGCCCTTATTCGTAAAAAAGTCTTACAAAGTAAAAAAATAACTTTGTAAGACAACTTTCAATTAAGAAAAAATTCGGTCAATGAGCTGTGCTTCATCCTTTGTTAGGGAGACATCAAGAGTTTTCAAATTGCTGTCGACTTGCTCTTTCCGTTTAGCGCCTGGAATAATAGCATCGATAACATCAATTTGTAAATAAAATGCCAATACGATATTTGCAACAGTTGTATCTTTTGCTGCTGCGATTTTTTTCAATTGATCAACTTTTTTAACGTTTTCTTGAAACTTATCGCCTTGGAAATCTTCTTGACCTCCGCGTAAATCTCCTTCAGGAAATGTTTCATTCCCCTTATATTTACCAGTTAAAAGGCCAGATTGAAATGGAAAATAGGGTACAAATGAAATGTGGTTTTCCCGTAAATAAGGGAATAGCTCTTTTTCAGACTCACGGTGTAATAAGTTATAATACCCTTCAAATACATCAACATCGCCGTTTTTATTGGCTTCTTTTAATTGTTCCAATGAGAAATTGGAAACCCCAATTGAATGGATTAATCCTTCCTCTTTCAATTCTTTTAAAGCTTGTACAGCTTCATCTTTAGGCGTATTGTCATCAGGAAAATGAATATAAAATAAGTCGATATAATCGGTCTGTAGTCTTTTAAGCGATTCACGAACTGTTTTCTTCAAAAATTCAGGAGAATTATCAATTTCATCGCCATTTTGTGCACCTTTAGTGGCAATAACTAATTGCTCACGATTTCCTAGTTCTTTTACTACTTCTCCGATCAATTCTTCTGAACGACCTAGGCCATAAACATAAGCTGTGTCTAAAAAGTTAACCCCTGAATCGATGACATATTTCAATAGTTGTTTATTTTCTTCTTCATCCAAGTTAGGATATAAATTATGGCCCCCAATGGCATTGGCGCCAAAACCAATTGGATTGATATTTAATCCAGAAGTTCCTAATTCTACTTTTGCTGTCATCTTTTATTCCTCCAATCTATTTTATAATTATATTAAATCACGTTTTTGCTTTTATGCAAAGATTTGATTCGACAATTATAAAATGATGGAGAATAGTTAACTCTTATTTTTTCGTTATCGAGCGATATTTTTCGATACTTTTACGTTTTTGTTCACTGGTAATTAGTAGATAACTATTTTCTTTTAAAGTACGATTGGATAAACGTCGATGGACTTCTTCAACCATAGATGTCTCATCACTAATGAATGTCAAATTTCCGTTTACTGTCGTTGGATAATTGCCTGGGTTGATCAAAAGAGCTACATAATCATCATCGGAGTAACGCAGAATGCCAAATAATTGTTTACCATAAAAGAAGCATACTTCGCCATCTTTTAATAGCGGATTGTTTTTACGAAAAGTAACCCATTTTTTGCAATCATCATAAATATCTTGATTAATCGTTTCCCATGGGAAAAATTTACGGTTTTCCGGGTCTTTGCCACCCGTAAGACCCGCCTCATCTCCGTAATAGATACAAGGAATTCCGGGAAAAATAAACATCATCGCAAAAGCTAAATCCATTTTTTTCAAATGATGTCCTAATTCGGATAAAATTCGTTCAGTATCATGAGTGCCAATATTATTTAAGTTATTAAAAAAGATATCAACTGGATAGTTTTCGTACAGTTTCATTAATGACATCGCGACAATTTTGGGAGATTTCTTTTCACTCAACAAATCAATGACACTATTACGCAGCGGATAATTCATAACGCCTTGCAAGTGGTCTCCTAAAATATATTCTCGCCTTTGATTATAAGAAATCTTATTAGAAGCGTCTTCCCAGACTTCTCCTAACAGAATTTTTTCTGAGAAGTTTTCCAAGTTTCCACGAATCCCTTTGATAAACTCATCAGGAAGTTCATCAGCTACGTCTAAACGCCAGCCATCAACGCCCATCTTTGTCCATTTAGACAGAACGCTATCCTCTTTGCCATAAATAAATTTTTGAAAACCTGGGTCTTCTTTATTTACTTCGGGTAAATCTTTAATCCCCCACCAAGAAGCATAGTCATCTGGATAGTCATTAAAAGTAAACCAGGAATAATATGGACTATACCGGTCATTATAGGCGCCTGTATTTTCACCATAAGTACCATTGACATTGAAATAACGACTATTTTGACCCACATGGCTAAAAACGCCGTCTAAAATTAAATGCATCTCATTTTCGTGTAGGGTATCAAGTAAATTTTTAAATTCTTCTTGTGTACCTAACACCGGATCAATGGAAAAATAGTCAGCTGTATCGTAACGATGATTACTACTTGCTTCAAAAATAGGATTCAAATAAATTCCGTTAACACCTAATTCTTTTAAATAAGGAATCTTTTGGAGAATGCCTTTGAAATTGCCTCCAAAAAAGTCCCAACGCAAAATTTCGCCATCTGGCCCTTTGACATATAGCGGTTCATCTTCTTCGGTGGCATAAATATAGGTATTCTTTTTTGGTGAATTGATAATACGATTTGGATTACCATTGGCAAAACGATCAGGAAAAATTTGATAAAAAATACCATTGCGGTACCAGTCAGGTGCCTTTTCAGCTCTTTTATAACAAGTCACTTGATAATCCCACACAGTCTCAGCGGAGGAGAATTTTTGCCCTTCTCCCCCTTGCTCGGTTGGGCCATAAAACTCAGTTATAATCTCATCATCAACTTGGGTCTGTACTTCAAAGTGATAGAAGTATAGCCCTGCCTGATGATTAAAAAAATATTCGCAGGAAAATTCTGTTTCTCCAGTTTTTGACATATTGACTGTTTTATCTTTTTGAAAGTCCTTATGAATAATCAATTGAACCGAGACAACTTTTTCAGCAATAACTTCGATCATAAATATCGCAACTTCATTTTCCTTAACCGCGCCAAAAGGTTTCTTGTATACTTTTTTCCAAGGATTAAAACGGATGACTGCCATTAGTTGTTCCCTCTTTTTCTGTATGCGCAAATATCGGTTCAATTTGCCAAATATCTTCTGCGTAAGCTTTCACTGTCTCATCTGCCGAAAATCCACCAGCATTAGCGATATTTGCTAGACTTTTTTTCTGCCATAATACTGCATCTTTATAATCATGATCAATTTGTTCTTGCGCCCGCGCGTAATCGTGGAAGTCTCGTAATAAGAAATATTCGTCATTAAATTTCAATAGAGAATCATAAATTTCTTGACCTTCAAATTCAATATTAGGAATTGTTCCATCAATAAATGCATCTAGAATACGTTGTAATTCTTCATCTTCATCGTAAATTTTTTGAGAGGAATAGTCTTGGTTTTCGTAATAGTTATAAACCTCTTTTTCAGTTAGACCAAAAATATAAATGTTATCATCACCAACAGCATCCTTAATTTCGATGTTTGCGCCATCCAATGTCGCAATGGTCACAGCCCCGTTTAGCATCAATTTCATATTGCTGGTCCCTGATGCTTCTTTAGATGCCAATGAAATCTGTTCGCTAACATCTGCTGCTGGGATGATTTTTTCAGCCAAGGAAACATTATAATTTGGCAAAAATACCACTTTGATTTTGTCTTGCAATGATGCATCATTATTAATCATATCAGCGGCTTCGTTGATCACTTTGATAATCGATTTAGCATAACTATAACTAGGCGCGGCTTTCGCACCAAAAATGAACACACGTGGTGTCAGATCTATTTCCGGATTATCTTTAATATCAAAGTACAATTTCAAAATATGCAGTAAGTTCATTAGCTGACGTTTATAAGCATGGAGCCGTTTAATTTGCACATCGAAAATAGCATTGGGAGATACCTGAATCCCAGTTGTTTCCAAGATATAAGAAGCTAATTCTTCTTTTTTCACTAATTTTGCTTCACGTAATTTTTTTAAAGCAACTTCATCATTTTGATAGTTCATTAACAATTTCAAGTTTTGTGGTGCTTTCCGCCAAGAATCAGTAATCAATTCATCCATAACGTCTGACAAAGGTTCATTGGCCAACTGCATCCAGCGACGTTCTGCAATCCCATTCGTTTTATTATTAAACCGTTCTGGATAAACCACATAAAAATCGTGTAGAACAATCGTCTTCAATAAATCAGAATGGATTTTAGCTACACCGTTTGTGCTATGACTACCGATGATGGCTAAATGCGCCATGTAAATTTGATCATTTTGCAGCAAACGTGTCCTTTGAATCAAATCTTGCGGATGAATACCTTGCATAGACATCACATAGCGTCGATCAATTTCTTCAATGATCTGATAAATTCGAGGAACCACACGTTTCATCAGATAAACTGGCCATTTTTCTAAAGCTTCAGCCATTATGGTATGGTTTGTATAACTCAACACTTTGACAGTTATGTCCCAGGCAAATTCCCAATTGAGACCATTTTCATCCATCAAAACGCGCATTAATTCTGGTACACACATCGCAGGATGCGTATCATTAATATGAATAGCAATTTTTTCACTTAACGAATGCCATGGTAGATTGAGCTTCTTGTAGTAGCGAATAATACTTTGAATACCAGCCGATACAAAAAAGTATTCTTGAGCCAATCGAACCAAACGACCGCTTTCTTGCGAATCATCAGGATAAAGCACAGCAGTTAAGTCTTCAATAGTTCGTCTTTCACCAAGATTATGGTATTTTGCTTCTTCTGAAACAGGGATCTCTACGCTCCATAAACGCATAGTGTTGACAATGCCATTTTGGTAACCAATCATCCCTGTATCGTAAGGTACAGCGCGCACAGTGGTCTGGTTTTCTTCGACTGGTTCTAACTTCCCGTTAGCCAGACGTTTCATATAAACATTACCGAATAAATGCACATCGCAAGCTTTACTTTCACGACGGATTTCCCAGACATTCCCTCTTTTTAACCATTCATCGGGAAGTTCTACTTGGTAGCCATCCATAAATTGTTGTTTGAATAACCCGTAGTCATAGCGGATTCCATTCCCATTGCCTGGCAAACCGCAAGAAGCAATCGAATCCATAAAGCAAGAAGCTAACCGTCCTAATCCGCCATTGCCTAAGGCCATATCTTTTTCAACATTAGCCAGTTCTTCAAGATCAACATTAATATCTGCCAGAGTAGTTCTTACTTCATCTAAAATTCCTAAATTTAATAAGTTGCTTTTTAGTAATTTTCCCGGTAAAAATTCAATCGAAAAATAATAAACTTGTTTTTGTCCTTCTGTTAGATAATTTTTCCATGTTTTTTGCCATTTTTCGTTAGAAACAGCTTTAACTAGCCCGCCTAAGCTATAAAATAACTCGACAGGACCTGCATCTTCTAATTCCAATGCGTAAGTGTCTCTCAAACGCTGGCGTAGTTCCTTTTTAATCTCTTCTTTTGTCAAAAATATCTTGCCTCCTGTTCCTGGGTTTGCTTAGCGTCTTTAAGTTGAAAAGCAAGCTGAAAAATCGGTATTACCCTATTTCAGCTTGCTTTATAACAGTTTACTCTACTGTAGCCAATTGCTGATACAAGTCAAGATACTGGCGACAGCTAGTTGTCCAACTGAAATCTTGGATCATCGCTGCTTGAACCATCTTTTGCCAAGTTTCAGGTGAAAAATGGTACAATTCTATTGCTTTTTTTATACATTCCATAAGTTGGAAAGAAGAAAAATCTTGAAATCCAAATCCGGTTCCTGTTCCTTCAACCGGGTTATAAGGAACTACCGTATCTTTTAGTCCGCCTACTTCATGCACTACCGGCAAAGTACCATAACGCATAGCAATCATCTGCGATAAGCCACATGGTTCAAAGGCTGAAGGCATTAGGAAAAGATCTGAGCTGGCATATATTTTTTGCGCTAGCTCGACATCAAAATCAATCGCTACCGAACTTTTTCCCGGATACCTTTGCGCAATTTCTGCAAAGCCTCGTTCAAAATCCGGATCGCCCGTCCCTAATAAGACAAACTGAATATCTATTTGTAGTAAATTTTCAAACTCATCTAATAAGAGGTGAAACCCTTTTTGATAGGTCAAACGACTGACTACCGCAAGCAATGGAACTTCTGGATCCTCATTTAAGCCCATCAACCTTTGTAAATCAGCCTTATTTTGGTATTTTCCACTTAGGTCCTTAACAGAATAATGTTCATTCAAAACTGGATCTGTTTCCGGATCGTTTGCTTCATAATCGATGCCATTTAAAATGCCACTCAGTTTTCCAGCTTCCATCCGCAAGATAACTTCTAAACCACAACCAAATTCAGGTGTCTGAATTTCTTGAGCGTAAGAAGGGCTAACAGTCGTTATTCGATCTGCATACAAAATGCCAGCTTTCATAAAATTCACTGCATCACCTAAACGCAATGTACCATCGTTATAGCGCTCTGTACCCATTCCAAATAAATCTGGTAAAATCTCACTACCGTATTGGCCTTGAAACTGAATATTGTGAATCGTTAACACTGTACGAATATTACGGTATGCCTCAATCCAATGATATTTTTCTTTTAATAAAAAGGGAATCATTGCGGTATGATAGTCATTTACCTGTAGAATATCAGGGATAAACGCAATTTTTTCCATTAATTCGATAACAGCCATTTGAAAAAAAGCAAAACGTTCGCCATCATCATAATACCCATATAAAGCTTCTCGATCGAAATAGTAAAGGCTATCTATAAAATAATAAGTTACCTTATCCATATCTAATCGTTTAACGCCACAATATTGTTTCCGCCAGCCAACGTTAACTTCAAAATTAAATACATCTTTTAGCTGGTTTTTATATTTGTCCGGCATTTTAGTAAAATAAGGTAAAACCACTACCGTTTCTGTGCCTTCTTTAGCGAGTACCTTAGGCAATGTTCCAGCAACATCACCTAGTCCCCCTGTTTTAAAAAACGGTGCACATTCTGCCGCAGCAAAAAGAAGCTTCATCTTTTAACCTCCAATAATATCCTGTGTAACATGCATTCCCTTTTCAACCACTACTGGTTTTTCAGGCGTTCCTTCAATACGAATTCCTTCGTCTACCTCTACATTTTTATCCAAAATGGCACAACGTACCGTAGTACTTGGTTTCACTACGTTGCCAGCAAAAACAAGCGAATCAAATACTTCAGCTCCTTCATCGATCGTGACCCCACGTCCAATAAGAGAGCGTTCAACCCGCCCTTTAATCATACAGCCGGTTGCAAATTGACTGCTGTTTACAATCGAGGTTTCTGTATAATAAGTGGGCACTTCGTTTTTCATTTTTGTATAAACTTTTTGGCTTGAATATAAAAGAGAATTAAATTTGTTTGTATCCAGCATATCCATGTTTGCACGGTAGTAAGAACGAATATCAAAAATGTTATTCAAATAACCTGTGTATTCATAAGCATTGGTCGTTGAACTAATTCGTTCACGTAAGAAGCTTTCGACATTTCCTAAGATGCCGGCTGCTTGTTTTTGCTGCAAGATTTCAATCAACAGGTCTGTTTTAATGATAAAAATATCTGCACATAAATTGACCTCATCTTGATCTGTGACATCTTTGGCAAAAGTTTTCTCTCTAATCGTATGTTCATTATCTAAAGTGAATAAAATATCTTCTTCACTTGTTTGCTGCTTTGCAATTTTTTTATAAACTACAGTCATGTCACAATTTCGCGTTCGATGAATATGAAGTAACGTTTTTAAATCAATATTACACAAAATCTTACTTCCCATATAAACCGCATATTCTGATTTTGATTTGCGTAGATAATCAATTACCACTTCATAATAACTACTATTATTATCATCTTTACGAATAAAGTCTTGGTAAGTATGAACAAAAAAGCGATTTTGAATGCCATCTAAGTTCCACTCTTTACCGCCACCTATGTGATCAAAAACCGAACTTGTTTCACCTTCATTGAACACCATAAACAGGGATTTAATATTAGCGTTGGCAATATTCGAAAGATTAAAATCAATCAAACGATATTTACTATCAAAAGGCAAAGTAGCTAACGGGCGATTTTTAATTAACGGCATTAGCCCATTATAGCGGTGTAAATTTCCAATCAAGGCGCACATTTTATTAGTCTTCATCCAATGTCACCCCAATCACTTCATTATAACCCACAACTTCTATTTCATCTGTGCCATCAATTTCAGCATTATCGCCAATAATGGCGTTTTCTCCAATAATCGCTCGTTTCACTACAACATTTTTACCAATTGTAGCACCTGACATCACTACACTATCTGATACAGCAGCACCATCTTTTACTTGTACATCATCAGATAAAACACTGTGCTTTACATCTCCTGCAATATAGCAGCCATCTGCGATCAAAGAGTCTTTGGCTGAACCCATTTCAGTGATAAAATGCGGGGGCGAAATGTGATTCTTAGAATAAATCCGCCATCCTTTATCACGAATATCCAAGTCCATCTCTGGATTCAAAAATTCCATATTGGATTCCCAAAGAGAATCAATCGTTCCTACATCTTTCCAATAGCCTTTAAACCGATAAGCAATCACATTTTCGCCACTATCAAGATAAGCAGGAATAACATGTTTACCAAAATCACTCATCGTACTGTCTTTGGCGTAACCTGTGCGTAAAACGCTACGTAAGCGACCCCAATTGAAAATATAAATTCCCATTGAAGCCAAATTACTTTTAGGATTTTCCGGCTTTTCATCAAATTCAATAATTCGATCATTTTCGTCGGTGTTCATAATCCCAAATCTCGAAGCATCTTTAAAAGGAACTTCAATCACTGCTACCGAGAGTGACGCGTGATTTTGTTTATGATTTTCAAGCATTGCTTCATAGTCCATTTTATAAATATGGTCTCCAGATAGAATTAGAACATATTGTGGATCTAACTGATCGATATAATCCATGTTTTGATAGATTGCGTGTGCTGTCCCCTCAAACCATTTACTACCTTCTGAACTTGAATAAGGTTGTAAAATCGTTGCACCTGAATCAATTCCATCTAGGCCCCAACTAGCGCCATTTCCAATATGAGCATTTAATTCTAAAGGTTGATACTGTGTGACTACACCTACGTTTTTAATTCCTGCGTTCGCACAATTACTTAATGTAAAATCGATAATCCGATATCTGCCACCAAAAGGAACGGCGGGCTTAGCCATATTTTTTGTTAGCTTGCCCAGGCGTGTTCCTTGTCCACCTGCTAAAATCATAGCTACCATTTCTGTTTTCATTATTACGGTGAAAACACCTTTCCCCCTCTCAATTGTTCCTATTTTTCTTTGACTATTTCATTTGGATATCTTCTGGTTTAATAATTAAGGCGCCTAATGAAGGTAAAATCGTTTGAATTTGCTGATTAAAGTGTTTAAACGGTTGTTCAATGCTTTCACAAGTCGGATTGTTTTTCGTCCATGTACCGCCAAACTCAACCCTTTCTGTATTTAAGACTTCTCTATAACTACCTGGGTATGGTACACCAATCGAAAAGTCTTGCCGTTCTACTGGGGATAAATTCAAAGCCACAATTAGAAAATCTTTTTTGGTTTTCGACTTACGGATAAACGTCAATACACTCTCATCCGTATTATCTGCATCGATTAACTCAATCGTTTCAGCTGTATCCTCTAGTTCCCATAAACTACGTTCTTCCTTATATAAAGCGTTTAGCATTGCTGTAAAATGCTGCATTTTAGCATTCATCTCATCTTCTAGATTGGACCATACTAGCCCTTCATTGTATCTCCATTCCAGAAATTGGCCCCATTCACTGCCCATAAAAAGTAATTTTTTACCAGGATGAGCGATCATAAAAGTATACATGTTTCGTAAATGAGCAAATTGCTTGTAACGATCTCCCCACATTTTGTGCATTAAGCTTTTTTTCCCATGGACAACTTCATCATGAGAAAATGGGAGTATATAATGTTCATCCATCATATACATGAAAGAAAAAGTCAATAAGTGAAAGTTTTCTTTGCGAAAGACGGGGTCCATTTCATAAAAACGCAACACGTCATTCATCCACCCCATATTCCATTTATAATCAAAACCTAATGCTCCGCTCTCAATCATACCCGTAATCTGAGTTTCAGAGCTGCTTTCTTCTGCCATCATAATCGTTTGAGGAAAAGCAAGTTTGATGACTGCATTAAGCTTTTGTAGAAAATAGAATCCTTCAAAATTACGATTTCCGCCTTCATGGTTGGGTTCCCAAGGTCCTTCATCATAATCTAAATAGAGCATGCTAGAAACTGCATCCACGCGCATACCATCAAGATGGTACACTTCAAGCCAAAATAATGCACTTGAAATCAAAAAACTTTGTACTTGCGGCTTACCCAGATCAAAACATATTGTTCCCCAGCGATTATTGCGGGCACGATTGGGATCTTCATATTCAAAAGTCGGTGTGCCATCATAATAAGGTAAGGTATCTTCATTGACGCAAAAATGACCTGGTACCCAATCAACAAATACGCCAATATTATTTTCATGACAAGAATCTACAAAATCACGAAACTCTTCAGGGGTGCCATAATAGGAAGATAAAGCAAAAAAGCCAGTTAATTGGTATCCCCAGGAAGCACCCAGTGGATGTTCCATCAGCGGAAGGAACTCAATATGTGTATAATTCATTTCTTTTACATAGGGAATGAGTGCTTCTTTTAATTCTTTAAATGTGTAGGGTTGCCCATCTTCATGGTGCTGCCAAGAACTAGCATGAACTTCATAAATATTCAAAGGTCGCCTCAATGATCGTGTTTTTTTCTGACGTCCTCTCCATAAATTATCCTGCCATTTTTTATCCGCAATCGTATAGATCTCTGCGGCCGTTCCTGGTCTTTTTTCAAAACGAATCGCAAAAGGATCAATTTTCATGATTTTACGCCCATTTGCTTGCTCAACCAAAAATTTATATAATTGTCCTTCTACTGGTAAAGAGCTTGAAAGCTCCCATACGCCGGATTCTTCTCGTTTCTCCATTGGTAGGGATTCATCCCAATTATTAAAATCTCCGACTAAATATACCTGGCGTGCATGTGGCGCCCATACACGGAAAACGTATCCGCTTTCAATTTTTCGTACTCCTAAAAAATGCTGAACGTAAAAATTTTCTCCTGTTAAAAATCGTTGTTCAGCTTCTAAAGTCTCTTTGCTGGTATCAATCATAACAACCCTCCTTGGGAAAAATAACTAAAAGGCGCTCTAAAAAATTACTTCTCTGCTTGTTCAATTTAACGATTTATTGTTTCTATCCCTATTATATCACAATTACAAACTTTTCAAATGAATTTTTTAAACATTCCAAAAAATAACAAAAATAAAAAATTTAAGTTAATTAGCTAAACAAAATGACACTTCCGAAAATATTTTCAAGAAGTATGAAATAAAGGCTCTTTTTTTATTTCTATCGCCCTTTCATTATTTTCATAAAAAAAAGCTGACGAAACAGCTTTTCACTCTTTGTATACATAAATGCATTTTTTAAACGTAAAAAATTCTTTCATTTTTTTCACAAAGTATAATAATAGAAGGGAATTGTTTTTTACAAAATAAATATTTTAGTATATAAAAATAACTGGGAAAATATTTTGAATCAGTTCTTTTTTCGAAAAAACAAAGCAGCTAAATAAAAAGCACCTTAAAATACGGTATCATTCAACCGTATTTTAAGGTGCTTAGTATTAGATTTTATTTAAAGCTTTCGGTTAGTTGCGGTACAACTTGTTTTTTACGTGACACTACACCTTTTAAGAAAGCTCTATGATTGTCCAAAGCAACATTAAAGGCTTTTTCAACCTTTTCAGCTGGTTCGCCGACAACAAGTAATTCTGAATCACTGTCTAATATATTGGTTACTAGCAATACAAATAAATCATAGTTATTTGTATCATTCGCTTTTGCCATTGCTTCTTCTAGTTCAGCTTGGCGATCAAATACTTCTTGTAAATCAACTGTATTAACTTGAGCGATACGTACGCTTTTGTCCCCCATAGGGAAGCTTTTAGCGTCCATGTCTAACAATACATCTGCTGATTTGTCTTTTAAGTTGGTACCGGCTTTGAGCATTTCTAAACCATAAGTATTAATATCTACTTCGGCAATTTTCGCTAATTCTTTAGCAGCGTCAATATCTTCTTGGGTACATGTTGGTGATTTAAACAACAACGTATCAGAGATAATAGCAGATAACATAATTCCAGCAATTGCTTTTGCTGGTGTTAAACCAGCCTCTTTATATAATTTCAAAATAATAGTGCTGGTACAGCCGACTGGTTCAGCGTGATAATACAGCGGATCCGCCGTTTCAAAATTTGCAATCCGGTGATGGTCAACGACCGATAAAATAGTTACTTCTGCAATGTCTGCAACACTTTGTTGAAATTCATTGTGATCAACTAACATAACATCAGTCGTTTCACTAGCAGCTTTAGTAATTACACGAGGTGCTTTAAGGTCGAAATAATCTAAAGCAAACTGGGTTTCTTCTCCCGCTTCTCCCAAAGCGACAGCTTCAGTATCTTGCCCTTTTTGTTGCTGTAATTCAGAAAAAGCAATGGCCGCCCCAATCGCATCTGTATCTGGATTTTGGTGACCAAAAACTAAAATCTTTGCCATAACTTTCACTCCAATCTTTCTCTACAATAGTAATGATAGCAAAATCCTGCAAAAATTTCCATTCTTTTCAAAAGAAGTAGTTCAATCAATTGGAACATTTTGACCTTTTTCAAAAAAATTCACGAGCATGGAACATTTGCTACTTTCCAGCAATGATACACGAAAAATACCTATATTCGTGAAATTAACATTACCGGAATACTTTTGTCCCAGTCTCGTGATTTTTAATTATCTTGTTTGATAGCCAGTATATTGGTCAACCTGAAGAATTCTTTTTGCATTTTCAACTCGATCTTGTCCAGGAGGTTCGATCCCTTCTAACGGGTATTTGATATTTAACTCATCCCATTTATAACGACCCATGGTATGATATGGCAGAATTTCAACTTTATCTACATTACTTAAAGTCTGGATAAATTCATTCAAACGATCTAAGAATTCATCATAATCACTACGAAATGGCACTAAAACATGACGAACCCAAACCGGTTTGCCAATTTCAGATAAATATTGAGCCATTTCTAAAATATTTTCATTTCCATGCTTCGTTAGCTTTTTATGTTGAACTGTATCAATATGTTTAATATCAAACAGTAATAAATCTGTGTAGTTCATTAATTCCTCAAACTTACTGAAAAAGGGCTCTTTTCTAGTAAAGGGATTCCCACAGGTATCAAGTGTGGTATTGATCCCTTGCGCTTTAGCTTTTTTAAATAAGTCAATTAAGAAATCCATTTGCAATAAAGGTTCACCACCACTTACCGTGATGCCGCCCTTTTCTCCCCAATAAGCACGATAATTTAATGCTTCATCAAGTACATCATCAGCAGTACGCATTTTGGCTTTTTTAGATTTGATGTTCCAAGTATCGGGATTATGGCAAAACTGGCAGCGCATCCGACAACCTTGAGCAAAGATAACAAAGCGAACGCCAGGCCCATCTACCGTGCCAAAATTTTCTGTAGAATGAATACGTCCCATGACTGGATCCGTCATAAAAATCCCTCTTTCATTAGAAAAGCAAAGCAGCAACTAATTAAAGCTATTGCTTGCTATAATTTATAAAATCAGTGGTCATTTAAGCGTGGTTAGCTTTTAAACCATTATTTAAAAAGAGGGCAACAAGAGCCTTGTTACCCTCAAAAAGTTTTTTACATTCTATCATGTGCTGTTCTTGAAATAACGTCATTTTGTTGTTCACGTGTCAAATCACGGAATTTAACGGCATAACCAGAAACCCGAATGGTTAAGTTAGGATATTTTTCTGGATGTTCTTGCGCATCAAGTAATAGATCATTAGAGAATACGTTAACGTTAATGTGGTAAGCACCTTTATCAAAGTAACCATCCATCACGTTTCGTAAATTACTGATACGTGTATCTTCATCTTTACCTAAACCAGTTGGATTAATCGTTTGTGTATTTGAAATCCCATCCATAGCATTTTCATAATTCAAACGAGCCGTTGAATTTAGTGAAGCTAGCAAGCCGTTCTTTTCGCCCAAATATTTACCATCTTGATAACTTGGATTAGCACCTGGTGCCAAAGGTTTACCAGCACGACGGCCATCTGGTGTATTTCCGGTTGCTTTACCATAAACAACATTTGAAGTAATGGTTAACAATGAAGTTGTTGGTGTTGAATTACGATACGTATGTTGACGTCTAATTTGGGTAATAAAGTATTCCACGATCCAATTAGCCATATCATCAGCTTCTTTATTATCGTTACCATAAGTTGGAAATTCGTTTTGTGGTTCATAGTCTACTGCTAGACCATTTTCATCACGAATAACTTTCACATCTCCATACTTAATCGCCATGATACTATCGGCTGCATGGGAGATACCTGCAATACCTGTAGCAAAAGTACGTTTTAAATCAGTATCCATCAATGCTAGTTGAGCTGCTTCATAAGAATACTTGTCATGCATATAGTGAATAACATTCAATGTATTTACATAAAGTTCAGCTAACCAAGCTAACATATCTTTGTATTTTTCTATAAAGTCATCATAATCAATAGAATCGCCAGTTATTGGACGATATTTAGGCCCCACTTGTTTTTTCGTTTTTTCGTCGATACCACCGTTAATAGCGTAAAGAACTGCTTTACACAAGTTAGCGCGAGCACCAAAGAACTGCATGTCTTTACCTGTAACTGTCGCAGACACACAACAAGCAATTGCCACATCATCTGAGCCCCAATTTTCACGTAATAAGTCATCATTTTCAAATTGGATAGATGAACTTTCTTTGGCCATTTTTGCTGCGAATGTACGGAAACCTTCAGGTAGATGAGAAGAGTATAAAACGGTCATGTTTGGCTCAGGAGCAGGCCCCATATTTGTCAAAGTATGCAACAAACGGAAGTCATTCTTAGTTACTAATGAACGACCATCGATTCCCATTCCTGCAAGTGATAAAGTAGCCCAAACTGGAAATCCTGAGAATAATTCATTATATTCAGGCGTACGAGCAAATTTTACCATGCGTAGTTTTAAAACTAGTTGGTCGATTAACTCTTGTGCTTGCTCTTCTGCAATTAAACCTTTGTCTAGATCACGTTGGATATAAATGTCTAAGAAAGCCGAAACCCGACCAAATGACATAGCAGCACCGTTTTGTGATTTAATAGCGCCTAAATAACCAAAATACAACCATTGAATAGCTTCTTGCGCTGTTTCTGCTGGACGAGAGATATCAAAACCATAAGAAGAAGCCATGGTTTTCAAGTCATTTAAAGCGCGCAGTTGTTCGGTTACTTCTTCTCTTAGACGAATAACATCGTCTGTCATTGTTCTATTTCCTGTATTGGCTAAGTCATCTTGTTTTTGTTCAATTAAATAATCAATCCCATACAAAGCAACCCGGCGATAATCACCAATAATACGTCCACGTCCGTAAGCATCTGGTAAACCAGTAATAATTTTGTTAGAACGAGCACGGCGCATTTCTGGAGTATAAGCATCAAACACACCTTGGTTATGTGTTTTACTCCAATCGGTAAAGATTTTATCCATGTCTTCGTTAACTTCATAACCATTTGATTGCAAAGCATTATTGGCCATTTTGATTCCACCAAATGGTTGGAAAGCTTGCTTCAATGGCACATCCGTTTGTAAGCCAACAATTTTTTCTTCGTCTTTGTTTAAATAACCAGGTCCATGAGAAGTGACGGTTGATGGAATATCACTATCCATATCGTAGACGCCGTTACGTTCATGTTCTACTTCAAATAATTCTTGCAATTTAGTCCACAATTTGTCTGTGCTTTGCGCAATTGGTTCTAAAAACTTATCATCTCCGCGATATTCTGTGTAATTTTCTTGGATAAAGTCGCGTGTATTCACTTCGTGACGCCAAGTTTCTCCTTTGAATCCTTCCCAAGCAGTCGTGTTTACGTTTTCAGTATTATTTGTTACAGATGCCATTTGATGCTCCTCCTTATTTTCTGTTCCCTAATGCAACAGCTTTACTGTGAATAGTATAACACATATAGCTATTTTTGCAAGCACTTGCATATCGTTTTTTTAACAATTCAGTTTAAAACATCGTTTTATTTTGAAATAAAAGCCTATAAATCAGCATAACCTTTTGTGATAAACGAATCAAGTTTTATTTTTAAAGAAAGAAAAATACTGCACAATCTCGATACTTGTCATTTTTTCTGTACTGGTACAGAAGGATAAAATTACAATAAAAAGTAATACAGAAGAGTTCAACTCACAAAAAAAAGGGCTAAATCTGTGTTATTAGATTTAGACCTTTTTACTATTATTCTTCTATTTGATATTCAAATTTTTCTTGAACCTGTAACACTTTTCCGCCTTGTTTTTCATCTAACGCAAAAGAGCCATTGGAAGTACGATCACTAATTGGGTAGTGATTACTTTGTATTTCTACCTGTTGTCCTTTTTCATTGGTCAGGATTAATGTTTTCTCTTGTCCATCTCCAATATAAATAATGCGATGCGGATTTTTCTTCAATTCTCTTAAAATCATAACGCCACGTTTCGCCCGGCTTAATTGACTTAGCTCTTGAGCAAGCATTCGTTTTACGCCTCCTCGTTGTGTCACAATAACCACTGGGTTATCGCCATAACTGTAAACCAAAAGGCCACTGGCAACTTCATCATCTGCCTTAAGATTAATCGCTTTGACGCCACTGGCTTTGGAACCAACCACTGGAACTTCGGCTAACGCGTAACGTAATCCCATTCCTTTATAGGTTGCTAAAAAGACATCTAATTCTTCTGTAGGATCAATTAAATACACATTAACCAATTCATCGGTTTCCTCTTTAAATTTCATTGCAGTAACCGCTCGACTTTTATACGTACGCCAAGGTTTAAATTCATCCATTCGAGTTTGTTTGATCATGCCCTTTTTGGTCATTAGTACAAAGTTCTTAGCAGGATCAAGTTCGCTATAACTATAAACTGCTAAAATCGTTTCACCTGAGGAGAAATTCAAAATCGTTTGCGAAAGATGCTCACCTGTATCTTTCCATCTCAAATCAGGCAATTCAAAAATAGGACGATAAATAATATTCCCCTTATTAGTCACTAATAACAAATGATCTAAGGTATTTAGCTGTTGACAAAAAACAATCTCATCCGTATCTTTCATTCCAACTTCTTCAGGTTTAGAAGCACTAAAAGAACGTAAGCTACTGCGTTTAATGTATCCTTCTCTAGTAATAGCTGCCACAACATCTTCTGAAGGAACTAAAACTTCTGTTTCAATCTTAATTTCTTCAATTTGATCTTCAATTCGGGTCAAACGTGGCGTGCTAAATTTCTTTTTAACTTGTCGTAGTTCTTTTTTAATGACCCTTAATAGCTCGGCATCATCATTTAAAATCTTTTGCAATTCAGCAATATAAGCCGCTAATTCTTCAGCTTCTTTTTCTAGTTCAGTAATATCCGTATTTGTTAAGCGATACAATTGTAAATTAACAATGGCTTCAGCTTGTGCTTGAGTAAATTGATGTTGGATAACTAAATTGTTTTTAGCATCCTTTTTATCTTTACTGGCACGGATGGTTGCGATCACTTTATCCAAGATAGATAAAGCCTTCATTAAACCATCGACAATATGTTGCCGTTTTTGTGCTTTGTTCAATTCGAATTGGCTGCGTTTCAAAATGACATCGCGTCGATGTTCAACATAGCTTTCTAAAATATGTTTCAAATTAACTTGGCGAGGACGCATGTGATCGATAGCGACCATATTAAAACTATAATTTACCTGTAATTCAGTATTTTTAAATAAGTAGTTTAGTACGCCTTGCGCATTAACGTCTTTTTTTAGTTCAATGACCATGCGTAAGCCTGTTCGATCGGTTTCATCACGTACTTCGGCGATACCTTCGATTTTTTTAGCCAAACGAATCTCGTCAATTTTTTTCACTAATGACGCTTTGTTAACTTCATAAGGAACTTCAGTGACCACAATTTGTTGCTTACCGCCTCGCAACGTTTCAAACTCTGTTTTTGAACGTAAAATGACTTTCCCTTTCCCAGTTTCATAGGCTTTTTTTATTTCTTCTTTGCCTTGTAAAATGCCACCTGTGGGAAAATCAGGCCCTGGAATAAACTCCATTAATTTGTCTAAAGAAGCATTAGGATGGTCGATTAAATATACCGTACCATCAATGACTTCTGCTAAATTATGTGTAGGGATTTCAGTCGCATAGCCGGCGGATATCCCAGTTGAACCATTAACCAATAAATTAGGGAATTTTGCTGGTAAAACAGTGGGTTCTTTTTCGGTGTCATCAAAATTTAAAACCATATCTACCGTATCTTTTTCGATATCAGTTAGCATTTGTCCACTTAATTCTGATAGGCGAGCTTCAGTATAACGCATCGCAGCTGGCGGATCGCCATCCATACTTCCGTTGTTACCGTGCATTTCAATTAAAACATCACGTAGTTTCCAGTCTTGGCTCATTCGCACCATAGCTTCGTAAATACTGCTGTCGCCATGGGGATGGTAATTTCCCATCACATTTCCCACAGATTTAGCGGATTTCCGAAAACTTTTGTCGTGAGTGTTGCCATCATTGTTCATAGAAAACAAAATACGACGCTGTACAGGCTTTAACCCATCACGAACATCAGGTAAAGCACGCTCTTGAATGATGTATTTCGAATAGCGGCCAAAACGATCGCCCATCACTTCTTCTAATGTTAACTCTTGAATATGACTATTTTGTTCCAAAGTCTCACCTTCTATTTATCAAATAAATTCGTTTCTTCAAAAGACTCTTCGGGTGGCACTTGTTGTTCATCGGCAGTTTCAGCAGTCTCTAAAATACTGCCATCTTCTTCTAAACTAAACTGCACGTGAGACTCAATCCATTTTCTTCTAGGCGCTACTTTATCACCCATTAGTGTTGTTACCCGACGTTCTGCTTGAGCGGCATCATCAATTCTGACACGAACCAAAGTCCGATGTTCTGGATCCATCGTGGTTTCCCACAATTGTTCAGCATTCATCTCGCCTAAACCTTTATAGCGTTGTAATAAGTAGCCTTTACCCATATCTTGAATAATCGTTTCAAGCTCCTCATCGGTCCAAGCATACTCTTCCACCCGTTTTTTACCACTACCTTTGGTAACTTTATATAAAGGAGGCAAAGCAATATAAACCCTGCCAGCTTCTACTAAAGGCTTCATATAACGATAGAAAAAAGTCAGTAGTAAAACTTGAATATGTGCACCGTCAGTATCAGCATCTGTCATAATAATAATCTTATCATAGTTGCAATCTTCCAATGTAAACTCAGGTCCTACACCTGCACCAATCGTATAAATCATGGTGTTGATCTCTTCGTTTTTCAAGATATCTTGCATATTTGCTTTTTCTGTATTGATTACTTTTCCTCGTAAAGGCAAAATTGCTTGGAATTTTCGATCGCGGCCTTGTTTAGCCGAACCGCCAGCTGAATCCCCTTCGACTAGGTATAATTCATTTTTTTGCGGATTTCTAGATTGTGCTGGTGTTAGTTTACCCGAAAGTAGTGATTCGCCTTTTTTCCTTTTTTTGCCATTTCTGCTATCTTCACGCGCTTTTCTAGCCGCTTCCCGAGCTAATCGTGCTTTAGTAGCTTTACGGATAAGCATTTGACTCATATCACTATTTTCTTGCAAATAAAAAATTAACTGTTCACTAATCACATTATCAACGGCAGTTCTAGCCGCAGGCGTGCCCAATTTTTCTTTAGTTTGCCCTTCAAATTGCAATAAATTTTCAGGAATACGAACCGATAAAATAGCAGCTAACCCTTCACGAAAGTCACTGCCTTCTAAATTTTTATCTTTATCTTTTAATAAACCTACTTTACGAGCATATTCATTAAATGATTTTGTCAAAGAAGCTTTCATTCCTGCTTCATGGGTTCCGCCATCTTTTGTCCGCACGTTATTAACAAACGAAAGAATATTTTCGGAATAACCATCATTATATTGAAAGGCAAATTCTACTTCAATACCATCTTTTTCACCAAAAAAATAAGCGACAGGGGTTAAAGTATCTTTTTCCTCATTTAAATAGTCGACAAATTCTTTAATACCTTCTTCATAAAGGAACATTTCTTCTACTTTTTCTTCACCGCGTAAATCAGTTAATGTAATCTTTACACCCTTTAATAAGAAAGCTGATTCACGAAGACGCTCTGCCAACATATCAAACGAAATTTTAGCAGCTGAAAAAATAGCTGAATCAGGTAGGAAATGTACTGTCGTACTATTTGCTTCTTTGGTTTTTCCGATTTTTTTCAATGTGCCATCTGGCTTACCGCCATTTTTAAATACTTCTTTATATTTATAACCATCACGGACAATGGTCACTTCTAGCCAGCTGGAAAGGGCGTTAACAACGCTTGCACCTACACCATGCAGTCCACCAGAAGTTTTATAGCCACCTGCTTGACCAAATTTCCCGCCCGCATGTAGCACTGTGAAAATGACTTCCACGGTAGGAATCCCGGAGGCATGCATTCCTACTGGCATTCCCCGTCCGTAGTCAACTACTTGGATGCTGTTATCTGCACAAATAGTAACATCAATAGTATCGCCATAACCAGAAAGAGCTTCATCCACCGCATTATCCACGATTTCATACACCAAATGATGTAATCCGCGCTGATCCGTGGAGCCAATATACATTCCTGGACGTTTTCTTACTGCTTCTAACCCTTCAAGCACTTGGATTGAAGCATCATTATATTCATTGGTTTTTTTTGCCAAAGTCAACGCTCCTTGTATCAATATTTTCTTCGATCAGTATTTACCTACACGAACTACTATATCATACGCTAAAAGAACAGCAAAAAAAAGAAGAAAAACCCCGAAATGAAGTTTTTCTTTAAAATCAGTTCTCCTAGTAAAGATTTATAACAAAACTTTAACCTAACAAGTTGAAGAACAACTCTGTTCTAATATGGACATTATTTTATAAGTCTTATACTCTATTATTTGAAACATATAGCTCGAGATTTTTCTTATTGTTGATCTAATTTTCCTAACTCAATTTTGATACAACGGTCCATCACGATGTCGTTGCGGCCCGCATCTTGCAATTTTTTCGCTGCGTCTTCACTTTCAATTCCTAATTGTGCCCAAAAGACTTTAGCATTCGTTTCTAAGAAATCATCGGCAACTTCCGGTAAAAATTCGCTGCGTCTAAAAATATCGACAATGTCAATAGGTTCTGGCACATCTTGCAAACGAGCATATACTTTTTTGCCTAATATTTCTTGCCCCGCTAACTTCGGATTCACAGGAAAAATATTATAGCCATAGGCTTGTACTACTTTGGTTACCTGATAACTTGTTCGCTCGGTATTATCGCTCAAACCGACAACTGCAACATTTTTCGCTTGTTTTAAATACCCTTGAATGGTTTGTTCATCTGGATTTTTAAAAGCCATTATTATCATACTCCTTTAAAAACTTATTGTTCTATTTGCGTCAGATCGATTAATTTAAGTTGTTGCTTTTGCGTTTTCATGCTAAAATGTTGCTAGTCTAACAAAAGGTTGGTTCTTATGAAAACAATTGTACTAATAATTATTGCTTATTTACTAGGCTCCATACCTTCAGGTTTCTGGATTGGAAAAGCCTTTTACAAAAAAGATATTCGTCAGTTTGGCAGCGGTAATACCGGGACAACTAATACCTTTCGTGTGCTAGGAGTTAAAGCAGGTTTTGCCGTTTTCCTTGCTGATTTATTAAAGGGAACACTAGCAACTTCTTTAGCCTACCTTCCTAATATCGAAGTTAATCCATTATGGTTTGGTTTATGTGCTATTTTAGGCCATGTTTTCCCAATTTTTGCTAAGTTTAAAGGTGGTAAAGCCGTAGCAACAAGTGCTGGAATGCTTTTAGGGTATCATCCGCTTTTCTTTTTTTATTCGCTAGCGATTTTTTTGATCTTACTATATATTACGAGCATGGTAAGCTTATCTAGTATGATCGCAGCGGTAATTATTACATTGTCTACTTTCATCCTGCCGTTTATTTTGCCCGCTCTATTGCCTGAACAAGATTGGTTATTATCCTGTATTGCGGTTATAGTTACTGTGTTTATCTTCTATTTACATAGACAAAATATTCAGCGACTCAGACAAGGTACCGAAAGTCGTATTTCTTTCGGATTAAATAAAAAACCAAAAGAAAAGTAAACTTTGTGCAAAGAATGCACAAAGTTTTTTTATTTGATTACAATCGCGTATTTAGTATGGAATGTATCTTGTGCAGCTAGTTTTTGTATTCCTAATTTTCCTGTTAATTCACCTGTTGATTCTAATGTATCTGCAACACCCACCCAAGGTTCAATGCAAACAAACGGAGATTCTTTCGGATAAGTTGACCAAATACCAACATAAGAAAAGTTTTTAAACGACAACGTAACTGAATGCTTGGATTGTTCATTACGAATTGCAAAAGAATTTAACCCCTTTGTTTCATAAATCAAAGCATCATTTTCAAACAGTTCATGATTTAAAGCAATCGTCGTATTTGTTTGTCCTAAAGTTCGTTGTTCTAAATCAATTAACCCCTCTTTTAGCGGTAAATTGATTCTTGATTTCATTGGTGAAGGATCCACATAATAATCCGTAAATTCAAAAGAATCTTCTAAAGGCACGTTAAACGCTGGGTGACCACCAATGGAAAAATACATTTCATCATCAGCCGTATTTTTCACTTGATAGTCCACTGTCAAGCCATCACCGCCTAATGCATATCCAATAGTCAATTCAAAATCAAAAGGATACATTTTTTTCGTTTCTTCTGTACTTTTCAAACGAAAACTTACTGCGTCTTCTTTTTGGTCAATTAATTCAAATACCATATCCCTAGCAAAGCCATGTTGCGGTAAATGATAACTCTTACCTTTGTAGGTATAAGTATTAGCTTTTAACGAACCAACGATGGGAAATAACACAGGTGCGTGTCGCTTCCAGTATTTAGGATCAGCTTGCCAAATATATTCAATATCTGCATCTTTACGTTTTAAACTAGTTAGTTCAGCACCTTTTTCATCGAGCACTGCTTTTAAGTGATTTGTTTCGATTGTGATCCCCATCGCACATTCCCCTTTTCTTCTACCTTAGGCTTTATCTAATTCATTTTTAAAGCGATCATTTAAGACTTTCAGATAAGTCCCCTTCATTCCTAATGAGCGAGATTCAATGATACCTGCTGATTCAAGTTTTCGCAACGCGTTAACGATAACAGAACGTGTAATACCAATTTTATCTGCGATATTGGAAGCAGTCAAACGTCCTTCATCCCCCTCAAGTGCGTCAAAAATCGCTTGTACTGCTTTTAGTTCACTATAAGAGAGTGTTCCAATCGCCATTTGCACAGCTGTTGTACTACGAACATCTTCTTCGATACTGCGCGATTGTTGATATAAGATTTGCATACCAACAACAGTAGCACTATATTCAGCTAATACCAAATCGTCCTCATTAAACGCTTGTTCAATACGAGACAAAATTATCGTACCTAACCGTTCCCCTGCACCAAAGATGGGGACAACCGTTGTTAAGCCGTTGGGATACACATCACGCAGCTCCACCGGAAAAGCGGTCATATCGTTTTCAATGGTGATATTTGCCTTCGTCATTTTCAATTGATCTACCATGTTCGTATAAGTTTCAGGAAATTGTTTTTGGACAAACATGTTTTTGACTCGTTCGTTATTAACATCCAATATTTCAGTAAATCCTAATACAGTCCCATCAGCGCTAATAATATAGGCATTACTATTTAAGATATCTCCTAATACATCAGCCATTTCTCCGTAGGGTAAGTCAGAACCCGTATTAAATGTATTATTTTGTTGCAATAATTCGTTGATCTTTCTGGTTTGTTCTAACAGTGTACTCATTATTTTTCTCCTTTAAATGTGCTCAACAGTCCCAATCCAACACTTTTTACAGAATATAGCGACTTAAATCCTTATTTTTGGCAATGTCAGATAACTTATCTTCTACATAAGCCTCGGTAACTGAAATTTCACCCATTTGCATATCTGAAGCTTCAAATAACAAGTCTTCCAGTAATTTTTCTAAAATTGTATGCAAACGTCTAGCTCCGATATTATCAGTATCGCGATTGACTTCAAAAGCAATATTGGCAATTTTTTCGATCGCTTCCTTCGTAAATGTCACGCTAACATTTTCAGTTTCTAATAAGGCAACATATTGTTTAACTAGTGCATTATTAGGCTCTTTTAGAATTTTAACAAAGTCATCAGCATTTAAATCGTTTAGTTCAACCCGGATAGGGAAACGTCCTTGTAATTCAGGAATAAGATCACTTGGCTTAGACACATGGAACGCACCAGAAGCGATAAATAAAATGTGATCTGTTTGTAATGCGCCGTATTTGGTATTCACTTGAGAACCTTCCACGATCGGCAGAATATCTCGTTGTACACCTTCACGCGAAACTTCACCAGACTGTTCTGATTTTGCAGTCACTTTGTCGATTTCATCAATAAAGATAATACCGCTGGATTCAGCCAGATGAAGCGCTTCGCTGTGAATATCAGCATCATTAACTAGTTTGCCTGATTCCTCTTGAATTAAGATTTCTCTGGCATCTTTAACTGGTAACGTCCGATCGATTTTTTTCTTAGGCGTCAATTGTGAAAAAGCATCACTCAAATCAATGCCCATTTGTTCTAACCCATTATTCATCATTGGGTTCTGACCTTTTTCTTCTTCAACTTGAATCGTGACTTCGCGATTATCTAAAACACCTTTTTGTAGTTGTTCAAAAATCGCTTGCCGATTGCTTCTAATTTCATCAGTTAACTCTTCTTCAGGTTCTTCTGCTTCTTCAGGTTGTTGCCCTTGGTTGAACATGTTCATCATTTGTTCATAAGGGTTTTGGTTTTTCCGCTTTTCTTTTTTAATCCCCGGAGCTAAAGCTTTAGCTAAACGGCGGTTGGCCTTTTTTTCGGCTTGGCTATAAACACCGCTATACCGTTCTTTTTTCACAATTTGGATCGCATTTTCAACCAAATCACGAATCATCGACTCTACGTCCCGGCCTACGTAACCGACTTCTGTAAATTTCGTCGCTTCTACTTTTACAAATGGTGCTGAAATAATTGTTGCTAAGCGCCGAGCAATTTCTGTTTTCCCGACACCAGTAGGACCAATCATTAAAATATTTTTGGGTGTAATATCTTGTTGCATCTTTTCATCTAATTGTAAACGGCGATAACGATTGCGCAATGCGACAGCTACAGATTTTTTTGCTTGATCTTGTCCGATAATATAACTATCTAATTCGTTTACAATTTCTTTAGGTGTTTTTTCTTGATTAGGCATAAACTTAACATTCCTCCACATTAATGTCATGGTTAGTAAAAATACAAATATCAGCTGCAATGTTCAAGGCATTTTCAGCAATTTCTTTAGCCGTCAATTTTTCACTAGCATATTTACGCATAGCTCTAGCAGAAGCTAGTGCGAAATTTCCTCCAGAACCAATGGCTAAAATGCCATCATCAGGCGTAATAACTTCCCCTGTACCAGAAACTAATAACATTTCTTCTTTATTCATGACAATCAACATCGCTTCAAGTTTTTGCATTGAACGTTGAGTACGCCATTCTTGCGCTAGCTCAACCGCGGCTCTTTGTAAATTTCCATGATATTCATTTAATTTTTCTTCAAATTTTTCTTCTAGGGTAAATGCGTCCGCCACGCTTCCAGCAAAGCCAACAACGACTTCACCATTATAGATACGACGAACCTTTTGTGCCGTACCTTTCATGATAACTTGTTCGCCCATGGTTACCTGACCATCGCCAGCCATAGCAAATTTGCCATCTTTTTCGACTGCACATATAGTTGTTGAATGAAATTGTGATTCCATTATAATTGTTCCTCCTAATTTTAAATCAAGTTCATGCTCTTGGATGAAATTGTCGATAATTTTTTTGTAAATTTTCTTTAGTTACATGCGTATAAATTTGAGTCGTTGATAAATTAGCGTGTCCTAATAACTCTTGTACCGTTCGCATATCAGCCCCATTATTCAATAAATGAGTCGCAAATGTGTGGCGTAGCATATGTGGGTGAATTTGCGAATCCAAACTGCTCTTTTTAATCACTTGATTTAAGGCATACTCAATTCCCGTTGAAGTGATCCCATCACCCAAACGGTTAACAAAAACAAAAGCATGTTCTTTGTGATATTTTTCCATCAAAAAAGAACGCCCTTCAGATAAATACACTTCTAATGCTTCTTGTGCATACGCTCCAAACGGCACGTAACGATCTTTATTTCCTTTTCCGTGAATAAACAGTACACTATTTTCCCAATCAATTTGTTTAAGTGTTAATAATGCACACTCACTAACACGCAAACCAGAGCCATATAAGACTTCTAACAACGCACGGTCTCTTTGCTGCAATGGTTTCGATCCTTGAACACTATCAAACAGTGCCTCAATTTCCTTTTCATAAAAAAAGCGAGGGAGTTTGACATTCTTTTTTTTCAAATGAATATAAGAAAAAGGATTTTCCTCTATCACTTCATGTCTCAATAGAAAATGATAAAAAGAACGCAAGCTGGCAATTTTACGACTGACAGTATTACGACTATAATTTTTTTCGCTTAGTTCACTTAAATAAACCCGCACATCACGATGATCAATCTTCAAATAATTGGCATCACCGGAATTTTTTAGAAAAACGAAAAAATTATTAATATCTTCTTCATACGCTTCTTTGGTTTTATCGGAATAACCGCGTTCAATTAAGAGGTAACGATAGTATTCACTTGGCCAATCTTTTGTCATCTTGCACATCCTCTGCTTACTATTCATTTAAAATGTAGCATAGAAGAATCAAAAATACAAACAAGTTGTCAGAATTTAATCAATATTTCAAAGTATGTTCACAATTAAAAAAATTATGAAATTAATGCTTCCTCTTCTTATTATCAAGAATGTCTAAACTGTCTATAACAGAAAAAATTCCCACAAATGTCGTTTGACATCATGGAAATTTTTTCATTTATTTTTGCACATCTTCCTTATAATCGCAATTAGAGCAAACGACTTGTTTGCCACCTTTTTTCTTTTTCTCTACCAAGTAATGATCACATTTTGGACAAGCGCGACCTACTGGTTTATCCCATGAAATAAAGTCACACTCTGGATAACGATCGCAACCATAAAAAATGCGATTCTTTTTCGATTTTCTTTCGATCACTTGTCCTTTTTGACATTTAGGACAAGTAACACCAATTTCTTTAACAATCGGTTTGGTGTTACGACATTCAGGGAAATTGCTGCAGGCGTAAAATTTCCCGTAGCGCCCTAATTTAATAACCATCGGGTGGCCACAAACATCACAATCAAAACCGGCTGGCTCATCCTTGATTTGGATCTTTTCCATTTTTTCTTCAGCAGTATCCAATTCCTTTTCAAAAGGCTGGTAAAAACGATCGATAACTTTGACCCATTCTTCTTTGCCTTCTTCAATATGGTCTAGATCTTCTTCCATCCCAGCAGTAAAGGAAACGTCGACAATTTCAGGAAAGAAATCTTCAATCAGATTGTTGACAATCTCACCCAATTCAGTTGGTTCAAAACGCTTTTGCGCAAGTTTGACATAATAACGTTTTTGGATCGTCTGTAGAGTAGGAGCATAAGTTGACGGGCGACCTACACCATTTTCCTCCAAAGTCCGAATCAATGTTGCTTCACTAAAACGAGCCGGTGGTTGAGTAAAGTGTTGGTTAGGTGTGATATCTTCTGATTGTACAACATCACCGGAAGCTAATTCTGGCAAAATATTTTCTTTGTCCTTTTTACCATCATCGCGTCCTTCAACGTACACTTCCATAAATCCTTTAAACTTAACTTTTGATCCATTTGCCACAAAGATAACACCGTTTTGGTTTAGCGTAGCCTTTACAGTATCAAGAATCGCTGGTTTCATTTGACTAGCAACAAAACGAGACCAAATTAACCGATACAACTTCATTTGATCTTTATCTAGATATTTTTCAATCGATTCTGGAGTTCGCAGCGCACTAGTAGGACGAATTGCTTCATGGGCATCTTGTGCGCCTTGCGCGTTTTTTAATTTTTTATTACTGTGTGCAGCGTAACTTTTTCCATAGGTTTGTTCAATAAAATCAGTCACTTCTTGTTTAGCACTGTCAGCAATACGTTTGGAGTCGGTACGCATATAGGTAATTAGCCCAGTTGTGCCGCCTTTTCCTAACGAAATTCCTTCATACAATTGTTGAGCAATCATCATCGTTTTCCCAGTACGAAAATTTAATTTACGTGCAGCTTCTTGTTGCAAATTACTAGTGGTAAAAGGAGCTGCGGGATTTCTTTTACGTTCTTTTTTCTCAACTTTTGTTACATCGTAATCTTTACCTGATATACGTGAGGTAACTTCTTTGACCGCTTCTTCGTTAGGCAATTTTTTCTTTTTACCGTCAACGCCCCAAAAATTCGCTTTAAATTTTTTGCGTCCTTTTTTGAAGTTTCCATCAATACTCCAATATTCTTCTGGAGTAAAATTACGAATTTCTTTTTCTCGGTCAATAATCATTTTAAGTGCAACCGATTGAACACGCCCAGCGCTTAGCCCTTTTTTCACTTTACGCCAAAGCATAGGACTAATGGAATAACCCACTAAACGGTCCAATATCCGCCGCGCTTGTTGAGCATCCACTAAGTCTAGATCAATTGATCTAGGCTCTTTAAAAGCTTCTTTGACAGCATCTTTAGTAATTTCATTAAAAACCACTCGATTTTTATCATGCAGGTCTAATCCTAAAATATAAGATAAATGCCAAGCAATTGCTTCCCCTTCTCTATCCGGGTCACTAGCAAGATAAACTTTTTCTGCTTTTTTAGCATGTTTTTTTAGATCTTTGGTCACATCGCCTTTTCCGCGAATAGTAATATAATATGGTTCATAATTATTTTCAACATCAATTCCCATTTTACTTTTTGGTAAATCACGAATGTGGCCAACACTGGCTACAACTTTATAATTACGACCAAGATATTTTTCGATCGTTTTCGCTTTCGCTGGCGATTCCACGATCACCAAATATTTATAAGCCATTAAAAGGCCCCTTTCTTAAATGGATTTCTACTATATATAGTGCCATTTAATTTTCGAATAACAAATCGTAGCCTATCATAGCCATTTGAAAATGGTTTGTCAAGCAAGGAAACATAGCGCTCTTAAAAATTCCTTTAAAAATCAGTTAAATCTTCTAAGATGTCTTGCACCGAAATAACGCATTTAGCGCCATCTTGAATAAGTCGATGACAGCCATCAGATTGTCCAGTTAAAATTTCGCCTGGAATAGCAAAAACGTCTTTGCCATAGTCCAATGCCAGTTGAGCTGTAATCAAAGAACCACTGCGTTCTTTTGCTTCAATAACGCAGGTGGCTTTACTTAACCCAGCAATAATTCGATTACGCATAGGAAAATGATGTTTTTTAATCCCTGTACCTTGCGGATACTCGCTTAACACTAAGTGATTTTTCTTCATCTCGCCAAATAAAGCTGTCACTTCTCGTGGATAACAAATATCCAAACCACTGCCTACAACGCCAATAGTCGAACCGCCTGAACGAATTGCTATTTCATGACTTATACGGTCGACCCCTTTAGCTAGTCCACTAACTATGACAAATCGCCGCTTTACGATAGTAGGAAGTAATTTATGAAGAACTTGAGCAGAGTAATTTGTAGACTGCCGCGCACCTACAAAAGCCAAACGAGGATACTCTAACAGAGCAAGGTTTCCTTCATAAAATATAACCAGTGGCGGATAAGGAAGCTCTAATAACTCTTGCGGATAATCTGGCGATAACCAAGTGACATATTGCTGGTGTTGCAATTTTTCTTGTAACCAGTCATCACTAATTGACCGAAAACTATCACGAAACATTCCTTTGTACTGATTAATTTGAGCAATCTGAATCACATCTTCAGCAAAAAACTTTTCAGCATGAAATTTTTCATAGAATTTCACAATCTTCCATTTGCCGATGAGCCCAATTCCCTTACAATAAGTCAGCTTTAGTACCATTTTTTCAATCATTGACAGTTCTTCGTAACGCAAAAAAATCCCCCTCTTTCTTGTATTCATTAATAAATACGCAAAAAAAGGCGATTTCTTTTTTATAAATATTTTTTTATTGGTGCATACGATTTTCGATGAATTGACGTAATCCCGTGTTCGGCTAACCCGGTCAAATGAGCCTGAGTGCCGTAACCAGCATTTCGGTCAAAGGCATAATAAGGGTACTGATTGTGGTACTCTTTCATCAAACGATCTCGATAAACTTTAGCAATAATACTTGCAGCAGCGATAGATACACTTCTTGCATCGCCTTTTATGATTTTTTCTTGCGGAATTGAAAGGTCTAATGACATCGCATCAATCAACAAATGGCCCGGTGCCATTGTCAAATTTTCAACCGCTTCGGTCATAGCAAGCTTGCTCGCTTGATAAATATTCACCTGATCAATTTTTTCAGCAGAAATTTCACCAATCCCAACTGCTACCGCTTGTTCTCGTATCTCATCAGCCAGCGCTAATCGTTTTTTTTCGCTTAATTGCTTAGAATCATTTAGCCCAAGGATAACGCTGTCTTCTGGTAGAATAACCGCTGCTGCCACAACTGGCCCTGCCAGCGGACCTCGTCCAACTTCATCAATGCCTGCAACCAAATGATGTCCATTTTTATAACATGAACGTTCAAAAGACTGCATGGTATAAAATTGTTCTTTTAATGCTTGTTCTTTTGCCAATCGTTTTTCTAATTGTAGCAAAAGTTTCTGCACGCCTTTCCGTTCATCTGCTTGCAATTGCGTAACGTAAGGATCTTCGATTGACTCAACCTCGAGCAAACGGGATTTTATCATAGAGATTGCTTCTTTTGCCATTTACTCACCCATTTCTTCATAACGATCTAAGGTATATTTTCCCAGTTTGCCATCTCTTATATCATGGATAACACGCTGGCTACCTTTCTCATAATCTTCCTGAAAACCTTGCTTTTGAGTAATCAGCATTAACAAGTCCGGAGAGGGAAGTTGCAAGTCTTCTTGTGTTAGTTGATAACGTTTAGCAAGTTGTTCTGGATAAAATTGAATGAAAAAATCCAATCCATAAAGAGCGATGTCATCTTGATGAAACAATTGCTCTTTGATTGCCCCAGTCAAAGCAAGCTTTTTACCAATTTCTTGGTCTTCAAACTTTGGCCATAAAATTCCCGGCGTATCTAATAATTCCAGATCATTTTTGTAACGAATCCATTGTTGACCTTTCGTTACACCCGGACTATTTCCCGTTTTAGCCTTTTTTTTACCAGCCAATCGGTTTAACAAGGTTGATTTCCCTACATTGGGAATACCGATTACCATAGCTCGGATTGCTCTAGGCTTTAGGCCCTTTTGCTGCTCACGTTGTAGTTTCTCCACTAATGCTTCTTTAGCCTTCGGTAAAATCGATTTGCTTCCTTTATTATCTTGCGAATTAATAGCTAGAACCGCAAATCCCTGCTTATTAAAATATGTTTCCCATTGTTTTGTTTGGGATGGATCAGCTAAATCAGCCTTATTGATTAATACCAGACGCGGTTTTCCTTGCAAAATTTGATCTAACATAGGATTTCTAGAAGAAATTGGCAATCGCCCATCAACTAATTCAAAAACAATATCAACAAATTGCAATTTTTCTGATACTTGACGCTTGGCCTTCGCCATATGGCCAGGATACCATTGGATGGTCATATGAATCTACACTCCTTGCTATAACAGCTCTTTTAAACACCTTTTCATAACATTTCCCTTAGGAACACTGTTTATCATAAACTTTTTCTAGTAGTGTTTCAATTCTTTTAATTCTTGAGTATGTGTCAAATTTTCTGAGGTTGAATAAAAAAGAGGCGTTTTGGACAACCACTATTTATTTTTTGATCGTTCATAAGCCTCCCTTGCGGTCGGCTGGCCCCGTTACATATGATGGAAAAAAACCCTTTCCATCATAAGTAATGGGGAGTTGGATTTAATTGCTTAAGATTGTTCGAAAACTGGCCTAGCGGAGAACTCTTCGCATAGCCTTCCGCGATTTGTCCGCTAAAAGCTCCTTCATGCGAATAAAATTTCGGTTTTTTCTGAACAGCGCGTTTCATTTTTTTCCACTTTTGTTCCCGCTCAACGTCCGCCTGAGGGCGTTCATCATATTGATTGAGCCATCCGTTAATTTCATGGTTTCGAAGACTATCAATCACTTGAATCATAGCGGTGGCGCCTGTCTTCGTCCATAATCGGCCTTGCCGTTTCATTCGATAGGTGATCTTTCGATGCGTACTTTCAATGGTGCCAATACAGGCTTTAGGATCTTGAATCCCTCGATCTTTCAGCGGACGTAAATAGGGCCAGTTCCGTATGAAATAAGCCGATAGAAGGCGCAGCTGCTCATTCGCTTTTTCTTCGTCTTCCTCGATCAAACTCTCCGCAGTATCTAAACACGTTTGGACTTTATCCCAATCATACTGTCGAAGGGCTTCCTGCATTTTCGGTTGAAGTTGGGGGACGAAATACAAACGCTCTTTGACTTTTCGCTGCACGTGATAGCGATCGCGGAAGTGCTCATGTCGTAAACAACCGAGCGCCAATTCGTCAAAGACCGCTTTTTCATAACCTGAACCCCCATCACTGTTGGAAACCACAACCGTATCTCTCAAATCGTAATTCGCCTGGAGATAATGCATCATTTCTCGTTGGGCTTTTTGTCGATTCAGATCACTGATAAAATACGGGTGGATCAACGTCGAGCGTTGGCCATCTTTTTGCTTTCCTTCACACACTTGAAAACGATGAATTTCGAGGGATTGTTTTTTCTGTCCATGAATTTGCACACCGTCCCCTTCCAGATAAAGAAATGGCACTTTTTTCTTCTCTACAACCCCGTCATAACGTTCTTCACGCGTGCTTCTTGCTTGAATAAGTGTTCCGGTTTGAACAACTAACTGCTGGACATTTTGATGGCTCATACTCCACGACGTTAAACAATCAATGGCTTTGGCGACATGGCGATAGACCATCATCGAACCTAACTCAGCGACGTTTCGCAGCACCAATGAACTATAACGGCTTCCTTTACGAATCCCTAAAAACTTATCGAGCGGGTAATAAATATCGCCTGCCGCGTTTTTCATTCGTCTTCGATGGAAGGTCACGGTGCCAAAAAGAAAGGTCACCGTCCGGGAGCTTTTTCGATCACTTTGATAGCCTTGCGCTTTGGCTTCGATAAAAAGCTCATCATCTAACTGGCGAAAGGCCTCTTGTGCTAAGAAAATGATCAGTTGGGAAAAGAAGTGCATCATCGCCTTTTCTCGTCTTAAAAAGGAGGTTTCCTCCTTCATTACTTTAACTAAATCTGTTATAATAGACTCCATAAGAAACCGCCTCTGTTATTAGTGCCTGTCACAGCCCAATAACTAGAGTAACGGTTTCTTTTTTATTCGTCTAGGGTTAACCTCAATAAATTTTACACTTAGAATTCTTGATACATGATTTTGTATTGCAATTTTGAATTTTTTCTAAAAAAAAAGGGATGTTGTACAAACTAGCCTTCTTTTGGGCAAAATGAAGGCTAGTCGCTCGTACTTCCCTTGTTTTTAAAAGTTCTTTTCCTTTATATATAGTAAAAAAAGTTTGTAAAGTTGAATAAATCAGCTTTACAAACTTTTTATCAAATAATTTTCATATGCTGTAGGGGATAATAAACAAAATGGGCAGTGCCGAGGATCTCATCCTCTGAAATCGCCCCAAAAGAGCGACTATCTTTGGAAAGACGACGGTTATCACCAATGACAAAGTAACTATCCTTACCCAATTTTTTTACACCCATCAATTCTTCAAAATCAAAATCATAGGTATAAGGAATTGACTCATCATCTTCATATAGATTATCTTCTAAAAACGGTTCGTCTACTTTTTCACCATCGATATACAGCTGATCGTCTCTATAACTGACGGATTCGCCTGGCAGCCCGATAACTCGTTTGACATAGGTGCTACCATTAGGAAGATTGAAAACAACGACATCAAAGCGTTTGACACTTGATAAACGCTCAACTAGCACCATATCTCCTTGTGACATAGTATCTTCCATCGAACTTCCTTGGACTGGTATAGGAATCAACAAAAAACCACGAAGTAAAAGTGCCAGTATTCCAGCCGCAAATGAATATTTTATTATCAGCCAAAACCATTCGAAAAATCGTTCTTTATTCATTTAGTCATCGATCCCGTCTGAATAATCATTTTGTTAATTCTTCAATTGCTTTTTGATACATTGGGTCAGATTCCTGAACTTTTTCAACGACTGCTTGTTCAATAGCTGAGCTGGTTTCTTCATTTAGGCTACCGGTCGGTTCGATCTCATTATTTTCTTGGAAATCTTTCACCGCTTGCTCGGTTTCATCGTTAAACTGATCACCCTTTGTTTCGTATTCCAAAGCTTGCAGGAATTTATTTAAGTTCTTACTGTCATCCGATTGATCGCCTTTTTCTAACTCTTCATCTTTAGGCAATGGAGGCAAATAGGCATAATCAGGTAGATCAACTTCAGTCGTGGGTTCCACACCCTTTTCATTGATCCATTCCCCTTTGGGAGTCAGCCATTTTTGTACAGTCATTTTCACTTCACTATTATCGGAAAAATCACTGACGCTTTGGACAGTACCCTTACCAAAAGTATGGGTTCCAACAATTGGTACATCCGCCGACTCTTTTAAAGCAGCCGCAAAAATCTCTGAAGCAGAAGCACTATCTTTATCCACCAACACTGTTGTAGGTTCTTTTACTTTAAAGCCACCATCTAATTTTTCAGAAGCCTTACTTTCACCAGTAATTTCATCATCTGTTCCAAACTGAACAATTGTTTTACCATCTTTTAAGAACATGCTGGCCATTTCTTCTACTTGATCTAGATAGCCCCCAGGATTTTGACGTAAATCGATAACAAAAGATTCAGCACCTTGTTCACGTAAATCTTTAATCGCATCTCTTAATTCCTGCGCTGTATTCTCGTTAAAGCTAGCAATTTCGATACTTCCTATAGCTTGATGATCTTCATCAAGCTCATATTTTAAGGATTTAAGCGGAATTGTATCACGTTTAATATCTACCTCAAAGGTTTCATCTTCACGTTCAACGGCTAATTTTACGGTTGACCCTTTTTTCCCACGAATCGTTTGCACTACAGAACTAAGATCTTTACCTTGCGTTTTTTCACCATCAACTTCTAATATTTTGTCGTTTGCCCGTAAACCAGCTTTTTCAGCCGGGCTATCTTTTACGGGTGCTTCAGAAACCTCTGGCAGATCATCTATGAGGGTTAAGGTTGCGCCAATGCCTTCAAAATCGCCGGATAGCGAATCATTAAACTCTTCAGCTTCTTTTTCGCCTAGATACGAAGTATAAGGATCGCCTAAGGCATCTGTCATTCCTTCAAGTGCCCCTTCAATCAGCTGATCGTCGTCCACATCTTCATAATAATTTTCCTGAATATCGTCATATAAAGCATGAACCTTATATAAATCATTTCGTGAAAATGAAGAAGCTTGGAAAAACTCACTGGATGTAACCCAATAAACCAATCCACCTGATATAAGCGCCACGAGGACTAAAGAAACAATGTATTTACCAAACGATATCTTTTTATTTTTCATGTAACACCTCAATTCCACTCGAAAGGGCACTTACCGGTTATTTTCTAAATACTTTTGCCAAGTTTGATCAAAAATATCCATATTATTTAAGTAATCAACATTCATTTCCAAGTAATCAGAAATTTCTTCGTAACTATCGCTATGTTTAGGAAACTGAATATCTTTGGTCGCATTATTGGCAAATACCTGTTCTTCATCAGAAGAATTCGGTCCCCTTAACGTCATCAAATAATGGTAGAAACTACGCTTCATTTATCCCAGTTCTCCTTTATAAAAGCAGCTCTTTTAGCGTGGTTTCTAGCAAAATTACTAGGGTTTTTCTTATAAAAATCTTGATGGTACATTTCTGCCGGATAAAAAGTTTGCGCCGGTTCGATTTGAGTAACAATGGGTTGGTCAAAACGTCCACTTTCTTGTAAAGCTTGACGACTTTGTTCGGCAATTTCTTTTTGTTCTTCATTTAAATAATAAATGACTGGACGATAATTATCTCCCCGGTCTTGAAATTGACCAAAAGCATCCGTAGGGTCTGTTTGTCGCCAATAAAGTTCTACTAAATCTTTATAAGAAACCACTTCTGGATCAAAAATTATCTCAACAGCTTCTGTATGTCCAGTTGTTCCAGTAGTCACTTGTTCATAAGTTGGATTTTCAACGTGTCCTCCTGTATAACCAGACACGACTGAATAAATCCCAGGCTGTTCGTCAAAAGGTTGCACCATACACCAAAAACAGCCGCCCGCAAAAATTGCTCTTTGTTTCATATAATCACTCCTATTTTTCCTTGTCCTGAGGTAAGTATAAACTTACTTGGATGTCATCATCAACCAAATTGATTTTTTCTGCCTTTACAAATAAACCATTTTCCATGCGAAACTGATCAAGTCGGACTAACACAGTCTCTTCATCTGGATTAAATTCAATCCATTTAGGAAATTTAAAACTTTTTTCGATCATTTTCATTACCTGTTTTACAGGAAGATCTAAAGTCCCTATTGATAGACTATCTGCTTGTAGTTGCACATTGCCATCGTCTGTAACATAGGGATCAAAATATAAATAAAAAGTAATTGGCGCGCCTAAAACTTTAAAATCACCGGTCAGCATCGCCTGGTTTTCCAATTGGAAATGATATTCTACATCAGAATCCTTCTGGTAATTTTGTAAATAAAAATCAATCAGTGCATTAATCTGTTCTTTATCGCTGTTAATCGATAAAACGGGTTCTCCTTCTCGCTGGACAATTGGCTGTGTATCATATTGAATAACTTCTCTTTGTTGCGTAGCACGTAAGAAAAAAAAGCCAACCAAACCTACAATAATTCCTAATAGCGCAAGAAAAGCAACTTTCCATTTATTTTTCACAGCAAAAGATTTTTCTTTTTCTGTTTTTTTATGCTTTTGTTTTTGCTCTTTCACGATGCGTTCTCCTCTGTCAGCCAATCACTTTTGGTTGCATCAATTCTTTTCATTACTTCTTGAGTAATCAATTGATAACCAATCGTATTAGGGTGGAAATTATCTTCTTCATAAAGTGCCTTATTTTTTACCGAGTCTAAATTGTTTTCTTTCTGCTCTGCAGAGGAAGAAGTTTCTTCATCGGTGTTTATAGCTGCTTCATTTTCAGTACCTTTAGAAATTACTTCATTAATTGGTACAAAATAAGCATTATCCTCTTTTCCAATAATCTCTTGCGTCCCTTCATCCCAATTTTCTATAATGGTTTGCATATCTTCAATTTCTGGAAAATTAACATAAAAAGGATTATACACGCCCAGCATATAAATTGTGGCATTTTCATTTAAGGAACGGATTTCATTCATTATTTCAGTAAGATTTTCTTGGTACTTTTCTAATGGACGCTCAAACGAATCAACGGTTAGACCAAAAATATTCTTTTTAATGACTTTCATAATATCATTCCCTCCCGCTGTTAACGTAATAACATCTGAAGAAGCAATATCTGATTGCGTTTGATCATCTTCTTTGATACGCTGCAAAATTTGATCGCTACGCTCGCCCGCAACACCGTAGTTGTCTACCTCAACACTGCTAAGAGAATAACCCTCTTGCAAAGAATCAGCCACAAGTGAGACAAAACCACCATTTTGAGTTGCATCACCTACACCTTCTGTCAAAGAATCACCGACAGCGGTGTAGTGAATCCGCTCCTTGGTTTCACTTTTAGTAACATTAGTAGCCGCTAACTTAGGCTGTGCTTTAGGCAGGCTTAATTGAAGAATGATAAAAGTCAAAAAAGCAATGACTACCACACTAAAAAATGGAATAAAAAACTTTTTACCCTTCATACTGTTTCCTCTTTCTAACGACTACTCGTCATTTTGCTTGCAAACTTACATACAGTTAGTTTATCAAAAATAATGAAAAAAACGTACTGATTTTCATTTTATTCACCAAATTTTAAAAAATCAAAAAGAAGAGCCATTCGTTGGCCCTTCCTTTCTTTTACTTTATTGAGCTTGTTCTGCATAATACATAATCGCGAATGCATCTTTTCCGGTATGTGTTGCAATAATTGGCGTCGTGTGCAATAAATAGATTTCTAATTGTGGGAACAACTCTTGCAATTCATTTTTATATTTTTCACACTGTTCTTTGCCGCCTGCATAAGATATTCCTATTTTTTTCACAGTGGAGTTGTTTTTCAATTCACTTTTTAAGCGTTCAAACCATTTGTTGAAGGTTTTAGTTCCTCTTCCTTTTATAATAGGAAATAAATCACCGTTTTTAAATTCCATGATTACACGCATACTCAATATACTAGATAAAAGACCTTTTGCGCGACTAATACGACCACCTTTAACAAGGTTTTCAAGTGTTGATACACCAATATATAATTTCGTATTTTGTAGCATTTGTTGAATTTCCGGAAGCACTTCTTCTGAGGTTTTTCCCTCTTGTGCCAATTGTGCAGCCCGTATTACTGCAAAAGCTAATGATTGATCCGTTGTTTTTGTATCAATAACGGTCACCTTGCTTTTAGTTATATTGCTTGCTTGTCTAGCTGCATCGACAGTACCACTTAAGGTGTCAGACATATGAATCGACAAAATTTCACTGCCGTCTGCTCCTAATTCATCATATAAATTAACGAACTCACCAATAGGGGGTTGGCTCGTTTTAGGTAATTTTTTGGCTTTTGCCATCATTTCCATAAAACGCTCGCCAGTAAGACTTTCATCGTCAGTATAAACAGTTCCATCTATCATTACAGAAAGAGGGATGATGTGAATGTCATATTGATCCCTTAAGCTGGACTTCATCGTTGCCGAGGAATCCGTTACTATTTTTAATTTTGCCATAATTTCTGTTCACTCTCTCCTTCAGCTGTGTCCCCTTTTGCAAGTGAACAAAACCAAATCATTTCTTTAATTAGTATAACAGAATGAACGTGATTTTTCATCAAAAATAAACACTTAAAACCTACAAAGATTCGACAGCTTGGATTGCGGAAAACACTTGCTCTTCTGTCACTTCTGGATCTATCATCCGGAAAGTATCCTCTTTAGCTGCCGCCTGTTTAATAACTGCAGCTAGCCCTTCTTCTGACACATCGCTAACATTCATTTGAGCTAATTTAGTAGGTAAGCCTATCATTTCATAGAAAGGATAGATGGCTCTGATTTCGTCAAAATCGTTAGTGTAAGCTAACTGAACTAAAATACCATAAGCCACTTTTTTGCCATGTAATGCATCATGCGTATTTTCCAAATAAGAAAGACCATCATGTACCGCATGCGCTCCTGCAGAACGACCATAACTTACAGCAAAACCACCTGTTTCACCAGCCAAAGCAATAATTGTATCCGTTACACGCGTAAAGGCAGGCGAAATTTCTTGTTGTTTTAATGATTTAATCGCATCTTGTGAGTCTTCTAATAAAATCGCGGCAATTTCTTTAGCACAAGCGATTCCTAAACGTGTGTAAGCAGACTTCTGATCTTCTTCTAAAGTATTTGTGATCCCAGTAATTTCATACCATTTTGCTAATGTATCACCGATACCTGCCACAAAATAATCTACAGGTGTTGCTAGTAAAAATTTCCAATCAACGAGCGTTAAATAAGGCGCGCGACTTTGAAATCCCATACACCTAAACGTACGGTTAGGATAGTAGACAGCCGTAATTGGTGTAAACGGAGCGCAATTTGAAATTAATGTTGGAACTAAAATAACATCACAATTTAAATTTTCTGCAGTTAATTTAGCTGTATCCATCACGCGACCACCACCAATACCAACGATTACATCCGCTTGTTCAATTTGTTCAGCGATTTTTTGAGCGTTTTCATAGCTTGCGCTTCCATCATATCGATAGATGGGAAAATCAAGTTCACTTTGATAAAAGCCATTGAATACTTGATAAGAAATATCCCCTGTAATCACAGCTACTTGTTTAAATTTCGTTAAATAATTGGGTAAGTCATTTAATACGTCCGTTCCGCTCACATAACGATTTCCACCTGGACGTACTTCATCATTAATATTCATAGCACTCCTCCTAAGTAATTGAAAGTGGATTAAGTTTACAACTGTTTTTTTCTGAAGTCAATGTTGAAAACGCATTATAATTGTAATTTTCACAATATTCATTAAACTTATTTTTTTCTGTTGCTTGTATAAGGTTTCGTTAAAACACTTGTATCATTTAAGAAATATTCTTGAATAAAAAATTGTTTACGTGTATAGTCGAATTAAAGACAAACGGAGTGTTTTTTACTGAAAAGAGGGATGCTTGTGGAAGCTAAGAAATTTACACAAAAATATTTAATAACAAATGAAGTTTTTAATGCTATCACTCATGGAATTGGTTTTGGTTTAAGCGTTGCCGGCCTCGTCATTTTGCTAGTCAACGGAACGCGCCTAGGCTCGTCTATACATATTGTATCTTATGCAATTTATGGTTCGATGCTGATTTTACTTTTCTTAACGTCTACCTTATTTCATAGTCTGATATTTACTAAAGCAAAAAAGGTTTTCCAAGTTTTCGATCATGCTTCCATTTATTTATTGATCGCAGGCAGTTACACACCTTTTTGCTTGTTAAGCATTGGTGGGACTTTCGGCTGGGCATTATGCAGTGTGATTTGGTTATTAGCCATCGCGGGTATTGTCTATAAATCATGTACGTTGCACAAAAAAGAAAATGTCTCAAAACTTTCTACTTTAATTTATGTTTTGATGGGCTGGGCATGTATTATTGCCTTTCGTCCGCTGATCGACTCACTAGGTATTTCAGGAGCTCTGCTTTTAGCTAGTGGCGGCCTTGCTTATACCATCGGTTCCATTTTTTATAGCCTAAAAAATGTACGCTTCATGCATGTTGTCTGGCACTTATTTGTTATGCTAGGCGCTGGGTTTATGTACTTTTCAGTTTTATTTTTTACTTAAAGTTCATTTAAAAAGACGAGAAGCCATGCTTCCCGTCTTTTTTATGGTCTCTATCGAACAATTTAAAACAATGCGCTTATTGCGCTATAATGCTCAAAAGTCTTTATACTTTCTCATAAATCTCAAATTGGTGTTTGTAGAGATTTTTTTCATCTACAACGCCCTCTTTTTTTTCTATTAATTTCCAGTGTGACCAATCAACGTCTGACATATACGTATCACCGGCAAAAACTTCATCGATTATCGTGCGATATAAATAGTCACAATAAGGTAAAAACAGTTGATAAATTTTTGATCCTCCAGCGATAAAAACTAGCTTTGTTTGCTGATTCGCTATATCAAGTACTTCTTCAATTGAATGCACCACTTGTACATTTTCAGCTGTATAAGAAGGATCTCTAGTTAAGACAATCGTTTCACGGTCCGGCAAAGGGCGAGCCCCCATGCCTTCAAACGTTTTACGTCCCATAACAAGGATATTTCCTACTGTCATTTTTTTAAAGTACTTCAGATCATTTGGTAAGCGCCAAGGAAGCTGGCCATCTCTTCCAATCATTCCATTTTTGTCTTGAGCCCAAATAGCTGCTAACATAAGGTTTGACCTCCTATCATACTGCGATGGGTGCTTTGATCGCTGAGTGCGGTGCGTAATCTTCCAATTGAATATCTTCCATATCAAAATCAAATACTGAATTTTTTTCTTGATTTAACTTCAATGTTGGCGCCATCCGTACATCACGAGATAGTTGTTCTTTCATTTGCTCAAAATGGTTATTATACAAATGTGCATCGCCTAATGTATGAACAAATTCGCCTACATCTAAACCAGTCTCATGCGCAATTAAATGGGTCAATAACGCATAGCTAGCAATATTAAAGGGGACACCTAAAAATACATCGCCGCTTCTTTGATAAAGCTGACAACTCAACTTATTGTTATTGACATAAAACTGAAACATAGCGTGACACGGCGGTAAAGCCATGCTGGGCACATCTTCAGGGTTCCAAGCAGTGACAATCATGCGGCGTGAATCAGGATTTGTTTTAATTAATTCAATTACATTTTTAATCTGGTCGATAAAACTGCCATCGGTCGTTTCCCAATGACGCCATTGGTAACCATAAACTTTTCCCAAGTCCCCATACTTTTTGGCAAACTCATCGTCGTTTAAAATCTTTTCGCAAAATTTGTTAGCTTCCTTTTTATAAGCCTTATTAAAATCTTCATCTACCAAAGCACGACGACCGAAATCAGCCATATCAGGACCATGATAATCTTCACTTTGTACATAATGCGCGAATGCCCATTCATCCCAAATATGATTATTATGCTCAAGCAGAAAACGAATATTAGTGTCCCCTTTTAAGAACCACAGTAATTCGCTTTTAATCAAACCAAAAGGCACCCGCTTAGTAGTCAATAGTGGAAAGCCTTCACTCAAATCAAAGCGCATTTGATAACCAAAAATACTTTTGGTTCCCACACCTGTACGGTCTTTTTTTTGATTGCCTTCATCTAAGATTTTCCGACCTAAATCTAGATAAGCTTGCTCCATCGATACTTCCTCCTTTATTTATGTGTACTCGCTTAAATATTCCCAACGTTCCATTTTATCAGATAATTCTTCTTCTTTTTGGTCGACTTCTTGCTGTAGTTCTTGCAGTTTAGTATAGCTATTGCTTTGTTGATTCATTTCTTCTTTTAACTGAGCAATCGACGTTTCTAATGAATCGATAACATCTTCAATGGTTTTCCATTCTTGTTGTTCCGCGTAAGTTAATTTTTTCTTTGTTTGTGGTTTTTCTGCAGTTTTTGGTTCAACCGGCTTTAGTTTAGATTGTGTCTTAGTAGCTGCTTTTTCTTGCCGATAATCATCGATTGAGCCTATATAACTATCAATCGAGCCATTTCCGTTAAAAATCAATAATTTCTCGGCCACTTTATCTAAGAAATAGCGATCGTGAGAAACCGTAATTACTGCACCCGAGAAAGTTTGCAAATAACCTTCTAAAATAGTCAAAGTATCGATATCTAAATCATTGGTTGGTTCATCCAAAAGTAAAACATTGGGTTGTCCAATTAATAATTTTAATAAATATAAACGACGTCTTTCACCACCGGATAATTTTCCAATTTTGGTTCCGTGCATAAATCGAGGAAATAGGAACTGTTCAAGCATTTCTGCAACGCTAGTCGTTGTTCCATCACGTTGAGTAGCCTCTTCGGCAGCTTCTTGTAAATAACTGATTATCCGCTTATCTTCGTCCATTGCTTCATTTTGTTGGGTATAATAAGCAATACGCACTGTTTCACCAACAATCAGTTCACCTGAATCTAATGGTAAGCGCTCTGCTAAAATATTTAACAGGGTTGATTTTCCTGCACCATTTTCGCCCGTAATACCTAAACGTTCTTTTGATTGGATCAATAAATTAAAGTGGTCTAGAATTGTTTGTTGGTTTACTTGATAAGAGCCATCTTTAATCTCTAGAACTTTTTTGCCTAACCGTTTCGTCGCAAAGTCTAACTCTACTTGTTCATCCGTTTGAACTTGATGAAGATTTTCTTTTAAATCTTCAAAACGATTAATTCGCGCTTGTTGTTTAGTACTGCGCGCCTTGGCGCCTGCACGCATCCAAGCTAATTCTTGTTTATACAATTGTTTGCGTTTATTTTCTTGTTCTGCTTCGATTCTTTGACGCTCTGCTTTTTCTGCTACGTAAGTCTCATAATTGCCTTGATATTCATAGAGTTTACCAAAAGACAATTCAAAAATACGGTTGGTTACATGATCTAAAAAGTAACGATCATGCGTTACCATCAAGACAGACCCTCGATAGCGAGATAAATAATCTTCTAACCATTCAATTGCATCATAATCCAAGTGGTTAGTGGGCTCATCGAGCAAAAGTAAGTCTGGCTCGTCAATTAATACCTGCGCTAAGCCCACACGTTTTTGCTGTCCACCTGATAAAGTTTCAACCTTTTTGTCTAAAGTTGAAATACCTAATTTTTGTAAAATGATTTTAGCATTTGTGTCGGTATTCCAAGCATCTTTTTCATTCATCGCTTCTTGTGCCGCAGCGTATCTATTCTGTGCTTTTGTTGATTGACTATCATTTTCTAATTCAAGCAAAGCTTGCTCATACTGTTTTACCACACGCACTTGCTCATTTTCCCCTTGAAAAACTACTTCTAGTACATTTTGTTTAGGATCTAAAATGGTATCTTGTAATAAATAGCCGATACGATAATCACTAGGATAATAAACATGCTGCTTATCTCCATCATCTGTTTCCAAACCCGCTAGTATCGATAACAAGCTTGTCTTTCCGGTACCATTAACACCGATTAACCCAATTCGATCATGTTCATGGATAATAAATGAAATTTGATCAAAAAGTACTTTATCACCGTACGTTTTTGAAAGATCGCTAACTTTTAATTCTTTCACGATATCTTCCTCCGATCCATGCCATTGTATCACAAAATAGTTGGTTTCAGTAAAAATTCTAAAACGAAAATTTTTGTTATTGTTGATTATTTTTTACTCGTAAAATAAGTCTAATTTTTAGATTAGTCCAAATCGACTATAAATAAGGAGGACCTTTGGAAAAGAAGACTGATCACTTCTACTTCCCTTGTTCTTAACAGACTCCCTTCATATATGATAAAAAAGCAGCGAACAGTTAAAAATTGTCCGCTGCTTTCATTTATTAATTATCTTTATACAAATCATAATAAGCGTCCATAACTTCTTTAGTAATTTTTTGGTTAGGTGTGCCTCGATCATCGCTTCGCCGAATTTGTGGAATTACCACAGCAAAAGCAATTTCTGGATCATCATACGGGCCGTAGCTAACCATATTCAAGTTATCAACGCTAATTTCGTTACCATCTTCAAAAACTGACATTTCCGCAGTACCGGTTTTAGCTGCCAAATCCATTTTAGCATCAGCCAAACTTTTAGCGGTCGTCCAAGCGTTATTTTCATTTGCTACATCGTGGAAACCTTTTTGAATAGTATTTAGGTTTTCATCTGAAATATCTACTTCATTCAGAACTTCGGTATCAATTTTATCTTTTTCTTCACCTAGGCCGCCTTCCTCATCATTATCATAAATTCCAGTAACTAAATGAGGACGAACGCGTTTGCCGTCGTTAGCAACGGTTGAAACGTATTGAGCCAATTGCATTGGTGTGTACGTATCAAATTGTCCAAAAGATAAATCTAGAAGGTTCCCAGCTTGTCCATCAGCGTCACTCAACTCATCAACAGGTGTGCGTATTCCTGTCACTTCATCCGGTAAGTCGATACCTGTTTTAACTCCCATACCGTATTGAGCCATAGCATCGCGCAATTGTTTATAAACGCCACCTTGGCTTTGAACGCCAGGAATAGAAACTGTGCCGCCATTATAATTAATACCTAACATTTTTAAAGTAACTTGGATCATATAGGAGTTCGAAGAATATTCCAAGGCCTTTTGAGCAGACAAGTTTTGGTTGTTATTCCCATTTCTATTGAAAATAGAGGCCTTGTTATTAGAACCAGCTAAACGAACCGGCTGATCGTAAAGTACTTCGTTTCCTTGGATTGCCCCAGATTTCCAGCCAGCAGTCAGTGTACCTGCTTTGACAACAGAACCTGGAGTAAAGGATTTCGTGTAGGTTCCAATCGCGTCTTCATCAATATCAGAAGAACCTGTCTCATGATAATAACCACTCAATGACAGTATCTCGCCTGTTTTCGGATCCATTGCCACAGCATAAATTCCAGGTGAATAGTTCGCCATACCATCATCAATTAACTCTTGATAATTGTCTTTAACAATTGTATCAACTTCTTGTTGAAATTCTGAGTCAATTGAAAGTTTTAAATTATCACCCTTTTTGCCTTCTGAAACAGTATTTTGGTTGACAATTTGTCCATTACGATCAATCGAAACTTCGCTTTCTGACTTCGTTCCTTGTAAGACACTTTCATATTGTTTTTCTAAATAGCTTGTGCCGACACGATCATTACGAGAATAACCTTTGTCAACATACTCTTCCTCTTCTTCAGCAGGTAGACCTTGTTCTTGCGTGGACACTTGTCCAATAACACTTTGTAATGGGTTTTCATCAGTGACCATCTTTCTAGTCCAGTCCATACCAGTAGAAACGCCTGGTAATTCTGTTGCACGTTCGGAAACACGCGCAATTTCTTCATTAGAAACATCACTGTTTTTAATATAATCAGTGGTTAATTCTTGCGTACCGTTTAAACGCTGAAAGATCGTAGCCAATCTCATTTGATCATTATTAAAGTCAATTTCATCATCTTGAACTTTATCTACCAAAGCAGAATATTCTTCTGATTCAGGTAAATTAGATTCTTTTTCGGACAGACGATCACGAGCAGCTTCAAGATGATCTTCATCAGCTAGCCAGAAATCTTTTAAATCACGTTCTGTCAGACTATCGTCTACATCGAAATCAACCAGTTCATCTAATTTTTCTGCGATGTCCAATAAGTCTTGAGCTTCCATATCTAAACCTCTAGTAAACGTAATGGCTGCTTCAGAATTATTTTGCACTAATGGTTCACCCTGTGAGTCATAGATCATCCCTCTAGGAGTACTTTGCTCAATTGTTCGTACTGAAGATGCTTTGATTCTAGTTTCCATGTTCTCACTGTTGACAATTTGAAGGTTTCCTAATTGAACAACCAATGCAACAAATAAAATAAAGATCACCACAAACAGCACATTTAACCGAAAAGGAACATGAGATCTTTTATATGTATGAATTTTTTCTTCACTCTCTTTTTTGGCAGAGTTTTTTAAATGATTACTTTTCTTGGGCATGATAACATCCTTCCACCTCGAACTACTGATATCATTTTACCAAAAATTTCAAATTAAAAAAGCAAAATCACGGATTTGAAGAAATATTTATACAAAACACAAAAATTGGCAATAAAAATCAATTTTGTTTCACGTAGCTTTAAACATTTTTTACAAAATAATGATTCTACACACTTTCCAGACATTTTATTCACGAAATTCCGTGAAACTTTTTTTGTGCTATCTCCAGTGTGGATAACTTTTTAAAAAGATCTTTTTTCTACTAAAAAAGACCCATGCTTACATGAGTCTTTTTTGCTTACTGATAATTCTCATTTATCATCCCGTCACCTAACCCTTGATCATATCCTGGATCATAGTTATTGGGTTGGTTATAATCTCCTTGCTGTTGGGATGATATCTGAGGTTCCTCTGCTTGCTGTTCTTCTGCCAGCACCTCAGGGCCTTGTTCTTCTTGTGGTACTTCTTCTTCTTCTTGCTCAGTTGCTTCTGGATAACTTTCTGAGTTTTCATCATCTTGTGAATCTGGCACTTGACTATCATCATCAGACTCTGACTCGTCTGTATCATCATAGAATTGATTTCCAATAAATCCGTTTTGTGAATATTCATTTTGCGGGTCAATTTCCAATTCATCACTTGTTGGCAATTCTAATTGTCGTTTCAATTGATTTTGCAAATCCAGTAACTCATTCATACCTAAAATTTGATAAGATATACCATTAATCATTTGACTTTCGCCTTGTAACTGCTCCTGCTCAACTTTTTCAAAAGAAGGATAATAATTACTTGCGATATCAAGCATATCATTCCAAGAAAGGTCCGTTTTAGAATTTTCCTCTACCGCATTTAAAATACTTCTATAATTACTTACGCTATCGATACTAACTAGTTTATCCACGATTTTTGTAACAACTTCGCGTTGTCTTCTTTGTCGTCCGACATCGCCTTCTGGATCGTCTTTTCTCATACGCGCATAAGCTAGACCTGTTTCACCATCAAGTTTAATCTTACCCTTAGGCACATGAACACCTTCTAAAGTAAAATCAATTTTGTTGTTTACTTCAATACCACCAACAGTATCAATCAGGTCATTCATCCCTTGCAGATTAATCGTCGCATAGTGATCAATTGGGATATCCAACATTTTTTCCACTACATCCATAGAAAGCTCCACGCCGCCATAAGCATACGCATGATTTAATTTATCAAAGGTTTGGCCATCGTCAAGCATATCGGCCATAATATCCCGTTCGAGACTGACAATGGTCGATTCTTCTTTTTTAGGATTGACAGTAACAACCATCATACTATCGGTACGCGCAGGATCGTCTTCATCTTCTTCACGGCCTAAGCCGCCAGAGTCAATTCCCAATAATAAAATAGAAAAAGGCTCGCGATCCGCAATACTAACTTCTTTGTCTCTCTTACTTGATCTTCGATTGATTTCTTCATTAATATTATTTATCGCACTGTTTGCATCATCTAAAGCCTGCATCCCGTATACAGTGATACCAGCAACGACTAAAGCGAGTGTCGTTAATATCCCCACGATAATTTTCTGATATAAACGCATCCCACACCTCGTTTTCTCCTAAGAACATTTTATATAAATCTTGGCACAGTTCTTTTGGATTTACAACATCCCGTTTTTTTCATTACTAAATTTTAATAAACCAAAAGAAATGAATATTAGTTTCTTAAACCTTTATTAAATGTAATCTACAAATTTCGCACGGAATTTCATGTGCAGGTGACTCCCTAATATCAGCATGGTCAATACGATTCCCCAAAATATCAAAGTATAAGTTGCTTTTTCAAAAAACCACTCGCGGCTTAAAAAGGAATCTCGAAAACCATCAATAATATAATAAATAGGGTTTAGCCTTAATATTTTCACTGCCACATCTGGTAAATTGCGATTTTCAACATTTACAATAGCACCTGAGATATAAAACAAAAGCCGTATTGTGGACTGCAAGAAAATATGATAATCACGAATTAATACGGTAATGGTTGCATTCAACAAACCAAAGGCGAATAAAAAGGAGACCATGCAAATAAAATAATAAAAGTATTGAATCCAATAAACACTAGGATTTATGCCAAAAAATAAAGCCGTCACAACAACAATTGCTATCATAGGAAAATATGAAGTAAGGTTACTGACAATGTTAGTTGTCGGCAATATGCTTACCGGAAATTTCATTTTAGAAACGAGTCCTATTTGTTTATAAATACTATTTGAAGCGCCCAAAATAGAAGAACTCATATAGAACCAAGCGGTAATCCCAATCAGCAACCATACGATAAAAGGAACGTCACCAACATCTTGTCCTTGCCTGAATCCGACACCAAAAACTAAATAATAGATCCCAATTTGAATTGCTGGGTTTAATATTTGCCACGCCAACCCTAAATAGTGACTCTGGTAATCCGCTTTATCTTCGTACCGCGACATTCGAAAGACCATACCGATATGTTCAAATTGCTCTTTTATGACCGTAATAATCTCTTTCACAAAACTCTTCCTTTTCTACAACAATATTTACTTGAATACCCGCATGATTACGTCTGTCGGATGGGCAACTGAGTAAGTCAAAGACTTACCACTAAAAGATACTAGCATGCAAAAAACTGTTGCTAATAAGGTCACAACCAAAAGTAACCTGGTTGGAATCGTCATTTTATCACCAAGTGGCGTACGTTCCAATTTTTTAGCAAGTTGTTTGTTACTTAGATTCTGTTTCTGTAATTCTCCATCTTCAGGGGCTTGTTCTTTTAACTTTTCAAGCGTAAAGGACTTTTGCTCTTCTTTTTGGCGTTTTTGATAATTTCTTTGTTTTTTCTTGGGTAATTTTTTAAACCACCGAATAAACTTTTTGTAATGCTCCATAATTTCTTCTGTAGGGCCAAATTCTCGGATATCACCATAATGCATCCAAATGGTTTTATCACACAATTTTTGTACTTGTTTTAGAGAATGGCTCACAAAAAAGATCGTTTTACCTTGCGCTTTGAACTCTAAGATCTTATCGACACATTTTTGATAGAATGTATCATCTCCAACCGACAACGCTTCGTCAATAATCAAAATATCCGGATCATTATGAACCGCAATCGAAAATCCTAAGCGTGAACGCATTCCGCTTGAATAGTTTTTGACAGGTTGGTTAATAAAATCGCCTAAGTCAGCAAAAGCGACAATATCATCAATTCGTTCATCGATTTCTTTATTGGTCATTCCCGACATCAACGCTTTAAGACGAATATTTTCCATTCCCGTCAATTGCTTTTTCAAGCCAGCGCCAATTGAAATAATCGAAGGCTCTCCATTGATTTCCATAGTCCCTGAAGTCGGCGGAATAATACCACTGATAATATTCGATAGCGTTGATTTACCTGAACCATTAATCCCAATGAGCCCAATCGACTCGCCAGCTTTAACCTCAAAGCTCACACCCTTTAAAGCCCAAAAACTTGGGATGCTACCATGAGAAAATTTAAAAAGCGATTTTATTTTGTCTGACTTTTTCTTATAAAGATCGTATTCTTTGGTAACTAATGTAGCTCGTACCTTTACATCATCGTTTTTCAATTTATTCATCCATTCTTATCTTAACTGCTTTTTACTTAACAAAAACATTTATATCATAGCATATTTACTCTATGAAAAGAATAACAAGTAAAAAACTAATGTTTAACTTAGCATTTTTTTAAAGAACGCCCATCACGCTAAAAAAGTCGAGGTTGCTCGACTTTTTTAATTAATTTAATTTTAAATCGTTTTTGATCTGTGTCGTTGAAACCTTAGGCGTTCTTGGTAGATACATCACAGTGACAGAAGTCTGTTCTTCGATAAAGTCAAATTCTCCTACCCAATCATCGCCCATGACAAAAGTATCGACATGATATTCTTCAACATCTGTCACTTTTTGGCCCCAGCCTTCTTCCGGAATCACTAGATCAACATAACGAATAGCTTCAAGTAACTGCTTACGTTTATCATAATCAAAGTAGCACTTTTTTTGTTTTTCTTTCCAATTAAATTCATCTGTTGATAGTGCAACAATTAAATAGTCACCTTGTTCTTTAGCACGACGTAACAAATTAATGTGACCATAGTGCAATAAATCAAACGTGCCATATGTAATTACTTTTTTCATATCATTACCTCATTTATTTTTAATATATTGAAGATACCAAAAAATTTAAAAAATAGCAACTTTACTTCAAAATGCTAAAATTTCGTTTCACAATTTATTCTTTTTCAAAAACGTAATCCACCATTTGATAGCCATCTCCGATATCTGTAATTTCTTCTTTTAGCAAAACAAATCCTAGATGCTGATAGACACTAATTGCCTGAGTGTTCCCTTGATTAACCCGTAAATGTTGCTTTACTCCATATTTCTCACTCAATTCATCAAACCAAGCAAAAACTTCTCTCATTAGCCCTTTATTACGATATTCACTAGTAATATAAATTTTACTTAAATATAGATAATCAGGCGTTACTTTATAAGCGGTGTAACCCACGTATTGGTTATCTAACACTAGTGCATAATAATTAACATCTGCATCAATTTCCTGCATGATTAACTCTTTACTCTGATAATGTTCCAACATATATTCTACTTGATTACTGCCGATGATGGGAGTAAATACTTCGTGCCAAATTTTCACTAAAACTGGATAAAAGTTATCCAATTGGTCTTTTGATGTGATTTTCTGTCTTTCCAAAACGACAAACTCCTTTGCGAAATCTTCCTATAGTATAAAACCTCCCGCTTTTTTTTGCGAGAGGTTTTATCAATGTTTTAATAGAAACAGCAAGCTTTACTTCGCTGCTTCATAATTTTTATTTGCTTGTTCCCAGTTAACAATATTCCAAAAAGCGGCAATATAGTCAGGTCTTACATTTTTGTATTTCAAATAGTAAGCATGTTCCCACACATCTAAGCCAACGACCGGTGTTTGTCCATCTGTTAATGGAGAGTCTTGATTCGGCGTAGAAGTAATTTTTAATTTGCCATTATCCAACACTAACCAAGCCCAGCCAGAACCAAAGCGTCCAGTTGCAGCTGTCTTAAATTCATCTTTAAATGCATCGAAACTGCCAAATTCTTTATCAATCGCAGCTTTTAACGCACCCGTTGGTTCGCCCCCACCATCAGGTGATAGAATTTTCCAGAAGAAAGCATGGTTAGCGTGTCCACCACCATTGTTTCGAACAGCCGTATAAACATCGTCGGGTACATTAGCCAAATCAGCAACTAAATCTTCTACTGACTTATTTCCTACTTCAGGATGTTTTTCAATCGCAGCATTTAAATTTGTCACGTAAGTATTATGATGTTTATCGTGATGCAAGTGCATTGTCTCTTCGTCAAAATAAGGTTCTAAAGCGTCATACGCATAAGGTAAATCTGGTAAAGTGTAAGCCATTTCTTTATTCCTCCTAAAATACTATTTATTACAATTTAAGACTATCAAAGAAAGCGATTTTATTCAAAACAAATGCATTTATTTTAAGGTAATTTTCGAAAAACCAAAAATTTGCTGAAAAAATAATTGGCCACACCAACTAAAATTTGCGTAAGGACTTTTGCTAAACCATTACCAAGTTGCACCCATTCTCTCAATAAATACATGCTGCTCATATCAATTCCTAGAGCAAACAAACGAAAAAACATAAAACGTAGAAATTGCTTCCAATAAGCCCATCGACTAGCAGACTTCGCGTGAAAAACCCATAGCTTATTGGTTACAAAAGCAAATACATTGGCTAAAAACCAGGAAATAATTGTCGCTGTCATATAATGCGCATGAAAAACCCCCATACACAGAAAATGAACGATAATATTAACAACCGTCGCTAATTGCCCAAAAAAGAGATAAGCGACAAATTCCCATAATCTCTTACGTTCCAACCAGTTTTTAAGATGACGAAAAAGTTGCATTGCCACTTACTCCCTTTAAAAATCAAACGTTTTTCGAGGTGAAAATCAGAAATTTACTAAATACATAATTGGCAACCACGATTATGGTCTGAGTAATAAGTTTTGCCAAAAATTCACCCATTTTAAAGACATCAATAAAGAGCAGCATACAGCCCATATCAATGCCAAAAGAAACAATCCGGTAGAAGAAAAATTTTCCTAATTCAACTAAAAATTGCTTAGTACCAGTGGATTTTGATTTGAACACCCATTTTTTATTGGTTGCAAAAGCAAACAACACGGAAAGTATCCACGAAAGCGTATTTGATACGACAAGGTTCCAGCCTA